>RGXB01000200.1 GCA_010029555.1 bacterium | reverse complement strand
TTTCTAGCGTTATTTTTGCGGCGCTTATATTTAAAAGCGACGACTTTTTCCCCTTTTACGTAGTCAACGAGCTCAGCCTCAACACTAGCACCAGCAACTGTAGGGCTACCTACCTTGATTGAGCCGGATTCGTTAAGGAGAAGCACGTCGTGAAGGTGGATTTTGCCACTCTTGTCGGCCTTTAAAAGCTCAACATCTATGACATCCCCTTGGGCGACTCGGTACTGCTTACCGCCCGTTTTAATCACTGCGTACATAAACTCTCCAATAGTAATGGGAATACAATACACCAAAAGCACCCTTCAAGTCAATGAGAGGCTTACGGTTCTTTTTTTATAAGGAGTAGAATAAAATAAAAACTACTACACACCAAGGCTATTGTTGCCCCCAAAGGGATATTCCAAGTGGCTGATAACAAGATTCCTAGGAGGCTAAAAAGGGTACAAAAACCCACCCCGGCCGCCATCATGTGGTGGATACTTTTTGTGCATTTTCCGGCAACAGCCGCGGGCAGACATAAAAAAGCGATGAGCAAAATAGCCCCGACCGCCTGGATCAGAATCACCACAGTAATCGCCACGAGTGCCAGTAAAATAAGATAAAGCCTGTCGACGGGAACCTTATTGAGTCTTGCCTGCTTCTCATTATAAGAGATAGCTAAAAATAGATACCTATAACGAAAAACCGCTAGGAGCAACAAGGCATCAAGACAAATTAAAAGTTTAATTTCACGCATCGAGGCCCACAGGATATTTCCAAAAAGTTGGGTATATTAGCAGGTTGACTCTTACATAGATAGTTCATGGAATCCATAAAAATACGGGGTGCGCGTACGCACAATCTGAAAAACATTCATCTCGATCTGCCACGTAACAAACTCGTGGTCATTACCGGTTTATCGGGATCGGGCAAATCTTCGCTCGCTTTCGATACGCTCTACGCGGAAGGCCAGCGCCGTTATGTGGAATCGCTTTCAGCGTACGCCAGACAATTTTTGCAGCTGATGGAAAAACCCGATGTGGATTTGATCGAAGGACTTTCTCCAGCCATCGCCATCGAGCAGAAAGCAACCTCGCACAACCCGCGCTCGACGGTGGGCACGGTCACGGAAATTCATGATTATCTGCGTTTGCTGTTCGCCCGCGTCGGCGATCCATACTGTCCCGAGCACAATATCACGCTGACCGCGCAAAGCGTCGCGCAAATGGTCGATCATGTATTGCAGCTGCCGCCCGATACCCGCTTGATGATCCTCTCTCCGTTGATCGTGGAACGCAAAGGCGAGCAATCCGATTTATTTGATGAATTGCGTGCGCAAGGATTTGTGCGCTTACGGATCGACGGCGAAGTGCATGAAATCGACGCGTTGCCCAAGCTGCAAAAAACCAAAAAACACACGATTGAAGTCGTGATTGATCGCCTGAAAGTTTCTCCGGATGCCAAACAACGGCTCGCGGAATCATTTGAAGTGGCATTACGCCATTCCGAAGGACGCGCGCTGGCGGTAGAGATGGATAGCGGCCATGAGCA
>RGXB01000199.1 GCA_010029555.1 bacterium | reverse complement strand
GATGCACCAATTGAATGGACAGGAAAAGTCCAGGCTGAAATGTTTCTTTCTTCCGATGCCTTGGATACCGATCTTATTGTCAGGGTTAGTGATGTCTATCCAGATGGCAGATCGATGTTGATAATTGATTATATTCGCAGGTTGCGTTACCGCGAAGGTTATGAAAAAGAGGTGTTTCTGGAAAAGGGGAAGGTTGCAAAAGTGGCTTTTGATATTGGTTCTTTAAGCATAAAGTTTAATAAAGGCCATAAAATTCGTGTGACTATTTCAAGCACTGGTGCTCCTTTTTATGAACCTAATCCTAATACGGGGGAACCTCTGGGCGTTGATTTTCCCGCAAATGCCAAGGTGGCGAATAATTCCATCCATCATGAGGCTGGTTTTCAGTCCAGGATAATTGCTCCTTTGGTCAAATGATTTGTCCATTCAATTTGTTGACATGGACTCTCCAAACTGCGAAACTTGTCTCACATGCCTGTATGTTTTAGATAGATTATTCTGGAGTTCATAATGCTTCCCACTAACCGATTTAATTTTCTTTTCGTTGTGCATAACTATGCTTGCAGATGGATTCCTGTTGTCTTTTTGGCATTGGTTGTGGGTTCTTGGTGTGATGGGCAAGCACCTTCACTCCCAAACCCTTCCAGTGTTTTAAAGGGGCACACTGAAAACATATATTCTCTGGTTTTTAGCCCCAACGGCAAACAAATTGTAACTGGTAGCTTTGATAAAACTGTCAAGGTTTGGGATGCAACTACCGGAAAAGAAATCCGAACTCTCACGGGGCCACAAGGCCATAAGCAAATGGTCCTTAATGTTGCTGTTAGCCCCGATGGTTCACTCATAGCTTCGGGGAGTTCAGATAATACTGCCAATCTTTGGGATTATCCTATGTCTGATCCCATAAAAAAGTGGGCATTGGGCGAGGCAGTTCATTCCGTTGTTTCTACACCTGATGGAACCAAAGCTGCTGCGGGCCTTAAAGATGGTAGCATTCGCTTGTGGAAAATCGCAGATCCCAAAGATACTTTCAAAGATCCTGTTGTTTTAAAAGGGCATCAAGGCCCTGTTAATTCCTTGATTTTTGTTAACAATGGCTTGCAGCTTGTTTCGGGTGGCACCGATGGTACCCTGCGCACTTGGAATGTTGCAGATGGCAAAGCCGGCCTTGTGATAGGCGCTCATGTTGGTTCGGTAACTTCCCTTCTTTCCAAGGAAGGTGGCGCCGTTTCCTCCGGAGAGGATGGCTCAATTAAATCTTGGAACCTGCTTACAAAAGAATCTTCTTCCAATGATAAAAAACATGCATCACCTGTGATTGCCTTTGCGGTTTCCAACGATGGTTCAACGATTGCAACTGCTTCCAAGGATGCTTTGATTAAAATTCATTCTGGTGAAGGTTTCAAAACTTCCCGTGATATTGACACCAAATTTGCAGGCCTTAACAAAATCTCGCTGAGTTCTGATAAGAAGTGGGTTGTTGCAGGTAATGATAAAGGGGTGGCAAATGTTTGGTCGATTGCTGAGGGGAAATTGATTTCCAGCAAGTTTGTTCATCCC
>RGXB01000198.1 GCA_010029555.1 bacterium | reverse complement strand
GATATCGACATCGATATCAGGGTAGGAGATCCTTTCGGGGTTGATAAACCGCTCAAAAAACAGATGAAACCGTAAAGGTTCGATATCTGTAATCCCAATAAGATACAAAATAATTGAACCGGCTCCCGATCCCCTTCCGGGGCCCATAGGTATTCCTTGCGTTTTTGCCCAGTGAATAAAGTCATAGACGATTAAAAGGTAGTCGCACATACCCTTGGTTGTGATAATCGACAACTCATATTCGAGTCGCTTTTTGATCACCTCAATAGGGTCTTCGTTTGGATAAACGTTTTGCACTGCGGCCAATCTTTCTTGCGTATACCTATCTTCTACCCCTTTGGCACAAAGCTGGCGCAAAAATTTCTCTGCTGCTGCTGCTCTTTGTGCATCGGTAAACTCTTTCCCCTCCAGCTCAGGCGGTATGAAAACAGGGTAATAGCGAGTGTCAAAATCCATCGCCATATCTACCGAATCGGCTAACCGGCGCGTGGCTTGTATCGCCATCGGGAGATCCTCGAAAAGCGACTCCATTTCTAAAGGTGTCTTAAAATAATACTGGTCTGAGGGTAAAACACGTCTTTTGGGATTGGGGTAACGGCGTCTGATCACCCCCGAAGAGTCCTTCTCAACAATTTCAATCGTGTCGGCAGATTGGATGTTCATCAAGATTTCATGCGCTTTATAATCTTTTTTTTGCATGAACTGCACATTATTTGTGGCTACAAGCGCTATTTGAGTCTTTTCATGCACTTGTTTATATTTTCGCACGAGTAGCTCTTGCTTTTCTGCCATTTCGTTATGAAGCTGTAAAAGCCACTGCTCTTTATCAAATCCGAGAGCCACCAGATCCTTGGTATCCATTCTGTGTCTTTCGACCTGAAGGTAAAGATCGTCCTGAAAAAGATTTTTCCAAAAGGAGAGCTCCTCGTAGAAAGGGGTGTCATCCTCTTTGAGAGCCAAATCTGCTAGATAACTTGCGTAAGATCCGATCAAGCAGATGAGCCCCTCATGATGTTTTTCTATCAATTCTTTATCTATACGGGGTGTGTAGTAGAATCCCTCAATAAAACCTAAGGAGCTTAAAGCGCAAAGATTTTGGTAACCCACTCTATTTTTTGCAATTAACGTCAACGGAGTCGCAAAAATATCAGAACCCCGTCGCTTATCCAGTCGCGAAGTAGAGGCAAGCATCACCTCCATTCCAATCAGAGGTTTTATCCCCTTTTTCTTGCACTCTTTGTAAAAATCGACAGCCCCAAAGAGATTACAGGTATCGGTAAGGGCAAGAGCCTCCATTTTATTTTCTGAGGCAAATTGAACAAGCTCCTCAATCGAAGCTTGCGAGGAGAGAATAGAGTACCCGGAATGGTTGGTTAATGAAATCCACATATCGCTATTCTAACATGATTAGAAGATTATCGCTTAAAAAAAACTCACTTGAGCGACGCTCTTTTTAGAAAGTGAATACATCACTAGTTTAGGAATTCAACCCCTTTCTTCCTCAGCCACCGCCACTGGCTCGACTATTGATGCGAGCTTAGGATTGGCCTTAACATTCCA
>RGXB01000197.1 GCA_010029555.1 bacterium | reverse complement strand
AGATAGGTGCATAATGCCAAAGGTAGGAAACAAGAAGTTCCCATATACAGCCAAAGGTAAGAAAGCAGCCAAGGCATATGCAATGGCTGAGAAGATGGAATCTAAGGCTGAAAAGAAAATGGAAATGAAGAAGGCTGTTAAGAAGATGGCTGCCAAGAAAAAGGGGAAGAAGTAGTGGCTAAAAAGAAGATGAATGCATTAGATACAGCAATTATGAATAAAAAGAAATTGCCTTCTAAAAATAAAAAAGGTTCTATTCCACCAGACTATGATGTGATTCTTCCTGGTATGGGTTACACAAAACCTACCAAGAAAAATCCGCCAAAGAAGATTACTAAAACAAATGCAAAGCCAGTACCTATGCCATGGGCTTCAAAGCAGCCCAATCACAAATTGCCAAAAAGCAGGGTATCTCCAAGGAACGTGCAGGAGCAATCCTTGCGGCTGGTGCTCGGAAAGCCTCAACAGCAGCCAAGAAAAAGAATCCAAATCTTCTTAAAGTTAAAGGTGCTATGAAGAAGGGTAAGAAGTAATGCCTACAGTTAAAAAAGTTGCAGCAACTTCAGATGCAGCACGTGCTGAAGCAAATGCTCGTTCAACAAGAAAAACTAAAGCCGCAAAATCTGGTGCGACTGCTAGATTGATGGCTTCTGCTGAACGGTATTTGGAAAAAAACGAGCCAGGCAGAGGTAATAAAAAAACAATTAAAGTAAATAGCAATCCAATCAAGTCAGGTAAAACAAAAGTATCCCCAATGGCAAAGGTCCGTAAGCCTGGCAACTTCCGCGGTCGCGGTGGTGCTATTGGTGGCGGTTTCTTAGAACAAATAAAGTAATGTCTTCAGGTAAGTATAAACCGCACAGGGCTTTTAATACTGTGCAGATTAAAGATGGAATGGTAGTCCGACTAAATAAGAATGGCACAGTTAGAGCAGTGCTAGGAAAGTACGGAGAATATGGCAAGCAAGAAAGACCCGCGGCTCGCTAGAGCAGGTGTCTCTGGCTTTAACAAGCCAAAGCGCACACCTAATCATCCTAAGAAGTCACATATTGTTGTGGCTAAAGAAGGTAGTCAGATTAAGACTATTCGTTTTGGACAGCAAGGTGTATCTGGCAGTCCTAAAAAATCTGGCGAATCTACTTCTTATCGTAAACGCCGTGAATCTTTTAAGGCACGTCATAGCAAGAACATTGCCAAAGGCAAAATGTCTGCTGCTTACTGGGCAGACAAGGTGAAATGGTAATGGCATATACCAAACCTGAACTCAGAGAGCGTATTAAGAACCGTGTAATGGCTGGCAGTAAAGGTGGTAAGCCTGGACAGTGGTCTGCCCGCAAGGCACAACTTGTAGCACTAGAGTACAAGAAGGCTGGCGGTGGTTATTCAGGTAGTAAGTCGGGTAAACAAAAGTCTTTGTCTAAATGGACTAAAGAAAAGTGGGGCACTAAATCAGGTAAGCCAAGCACTCAAGGCAGCAAAGCCACAGGTGAGCGGTACTTACCAAAGAAAGCACGTGAAGCATTATCTGCTAGTGAGTATGCCGCTACTAGTAAAGCAAAGCGTGAAGGTATGAAAAAAGGTAAGCAGTTT
>RGXB01000196.1 GCA_010029555.1 bacterium | reverse complement strand
TAAATCAAGCTATAAAGGTTGCAAAACAAAGAAAAGAGGAGCTATCACGAGAAATAGAATCTTTTCAAGATCCCCTTTGGCTTCAAGAGGTGGTAAAAGAGGAACTTGGACTGGTGCGCCAGAAAGAGACAAAAATTGTGTTTAGGTCTTAATAATTTATGTGGCTAATTCTCTTTATACTTCTTCTTGTAGTTCTGATTGCCCTTTCCGGTTTTTTATCTGGTTCAGAAACGGCATTTTTCTCCCTATCATCATTAAAAGTGCATCTTTACGAAAGAGATCCCCACCCAAAAAAGCGCCTAATTGCCGAACTCCTTAAAACGCCCCATCAGCTTTTAGTAAGCCTTCTGATCCTTAATATTGCAGTCAATATTCTGATCCAAAACGTGGTGGCGAATGTTTTTGGTGGGGATGGCTCTTTTTTACTATCGGTGGGTGTACCGCTTGTACTGGTACTAGTTTTTGGGGAGATGATCCCTAAGGCGATCGCTATTCGCTATAACAAAGAGGTTAGCCTTCGGGTGGTCTCCATCATCAACTTTTTCAAGATTATTTTGTCCCCGATTAGGTTTCTTTTATCGGGTGTTGCCCTTTTTGTAAGCAAAATCCTTTTTTGTTTTCTGCCGCGCGAAAAAGAGATTTCGGTCAAAGAATTGGAGACAGCTATCAAAAGCTCCAAAGAGTTAGGGGTAATCAGTCCCGATGAGATGCACCTAATGAGGGGTTATCTTGATCTGGATGACCATATTGTCAAAGAGTTGATGCGCTCGAGACACGAAATCATTGCTTATGACGTACAGTCTCCCATCGAGAACCTTTTAGAAACAATGATAAAAAAAGAGTGCTCCAAGATGCCTGTTTATGACGGCAGCTTAGAAAAAATCCTCGGATTCATCTTTTCAAGAGATCTTTTTTTGCATAACCGAGGGTTTCGCAAGGGTTATGATGTTGTTCCCCTTTTGAGAAAACCCTTTTATGTGCCTGAGTCGGTTTCGGCAAGGAATTTGATGCAACAGTTCCATTTTCGTAAAGAAGAGATCGCTATAGTCGTCGATGAGTATGGATCTGTCGCGGGACTGATAACACTTGAGGATTTGATGGAGGTGGTGGTTGGGCCCATTCAAGATAAGATAGACCCTCCTAATCCTCTATTGGAATCTTCCCAAGACATTTTAATTTCGAACGGACTATTGGAGATTGTGGAGCTAGAAAATCGCTTCGAGGTGGATTTACATAGCCCGTCGAATATGGTCACAATCGGGGGCTGGCTCACCGAAAAACTCGGAGATATTCCTAAGGTAGGGGATCGAGTGATTGTCGAGCCTTTGCTTTTTCATGTTCAGAATCCGTTGGCAGACCTGGATAGCGAACTCGTGAAACGAGCGGATGCGTGCTTAAACGCTTGGCAATTTCTAGAGCATTTTCAGATGATCTTTGAAAGCGAAGTGGGAATGTGCGAATACCGCGGAGCGCTAGAAATGCTTCAAATGGCCCAGGAATAGAGCCGTTAAATTTACGGGCATCTTCAATAGTTTTAAAGTGAACTGGGTCTGCTGTGCTTAGCGATCCAAGAAGTACATCGCTATGTCC
>RGXB01000195.1 GCA_010029555.1 bacterium | reverse complement strand
CTATCCCCGATGGATTGGATTTTGCCCAGGTGAAAGGTTTAAGGAATGAGGCAAGAGAGACTTTAAAAAGGGTGCAACCTATCCACTTGGGTCAAATTGGTCGATTGCCAGGGATTACCCCGGCTGACCTGAATATCCTTTTTGTAGCAATCAAAGGATTTCGTCATCAATTTGCCCTTTCAAAAAATCGCCTTGAAAAAGAGGATCTTTCTTTTTGTCAAATAAAGACTTAAAAATAGAATTGATGGTAGAAGATCTTTAAATGAGGTTCTTTTTGTCATGAATACTATTCGCGTCGTTCAATTAAAAAAAATGCCTATCTTTCAGATGCTTGCACTTGAAGAGTTTCTTCTTGAACAGCCCTGTGAAAATTTTCTTTTGATTAACTATGGGACACCTGATGCGATTGTTTTGGGAAAATCGAACGACCGCCATTCCCTTATCGAAAGCAAAACAGAGGTACCCCTTATACGTAGATTTTCGGGGGGCGGAACCGTCTATGTCGATCAATCGACTCTTTTCATCACCTGGATTTTATCCAAAGAGCTTTCTGAGGCTAAATGTGTAGACACTCTTTTTGACTGGACCGTTGACACCCTTCAAAAGGCGCACCCTAATCTTAAGTTAAAGAGAGTAGAGACGGACTACGTGATTGGGGACAAGAAGGTGGGGGGTACGGCTCAGTATGTAAAAAAAGATCGCATTCTACACCACACAAGCTTTCTATTCGATTATTCTCAAGAGAAGCTCCAAACCTTAAAGCACCCTCTTAAAGCACCTAAGTATCGAGATGGGCGAAGCCATGAGGATTTTTTAACCACCCTCAATTCCCACTTCACTACTATGGAGGAGTTTATCAACCCTTATGTAGAGGTGTTAAAAGGGGATTTTTCCTTAGAAGCAACCTCAATGCTCGAAATTTTAATCCACTTGCAATCGCCGAAGCAGACGGTAATTCTCGAGAGCTAGAAATTTACTAATCCTAGAGCAAGAATCCTCCTTTCCAAGCTAGAGACTAAAATAGCAACTGTAGCGAAAAAAAGGGTGAGATTTTTTGGTTTCTTAGGGAAAAGTACTCTAGAAAAAACGACCTACTCTTCTGGGTTGTTAGAACCGAAAAACTCTTTTACCGCATGAACTGTAACCTGACCACCCATTTCAGCAATCGCCTCAACCAGATCGATTTTCTTAGGGCAAACCTGGACGCAATTTTGCGCTTTGCTGCACTCATGCAGCCCCCCTTTGCCCATCAAACTATCCAAACGCTCCTCTTTGTTGGATTTGCCATGAGGGTGCAAATTAAAAAGGCG
Organism: bacterium; assembly: GCA_010029555.1. Taxonomy (GTDB): domain Bacteria; phylum Chlamydiota; class Chlamydiia; order Chlamydiales; family RGXB01; genus RGXB01. The sequence continues at coordinate 280 of RGXB01000195.1, read as the reverse complement.
AGCTTGTCCCACCACGGCTGCCCCCACAAATTGGGTGGTTTTTGTATAGTTTGGGCAGGCCACAAGGCAGCAACCACAACTCATACATGTTGAAAGCTCGTACATGACCTCTTGGTTTTTAGGGAGAATTTTTGGGCCAAAATCTTTACTTCGGCTCCCATCAACCTCACTCCAGCCCTGGATTCTTTTCAAATCTTGAAAAATTCTGGAACGATCGATCACTAGGTCTCGAATCAGGGGATAAGAGTTAAAAGGGGCTAAATAGATTGTATCGGATCCA
>RGXB01000194.1 GCA_010029555.1 bacterium | reverse complement strand
CTTCGGGTTATGAGCCCGACGAGCTTCCAACTGCTCCACCCCGCGTCATTGATGTGTATAACATATACCCTTTAACCAATTAATCGCAAGGGATTTATTCCGCTATAAGCTATCTTATAAAATTCAAAAAGAATCTATCTTGTTTACTCTAGCTGTGAAAGATCCCTTAACCGATCGAGAGTGAGTGCAAGGGGCTTATCCATAAAAGCTCTAGCTCTTTTTAAGCTTTGCTCCAGTTCGGAGCGCAAGGTGGGATTATCCAAAAATTCTAAGACTCTGTCTTGTAAATTTTCTGGGGTACAATCCCTATATAGATTCCATTCGCTTAATAGCGCTTTTAGATGAAGCTGCTTATCAATATAAGGTCCAAATAGGGGAAAGCTATCGTAAAGTAGAGGTTCGATAAGATTATGCCCCCCAACCCCTGGAAAAAGGCTCCCCCCAACTATGGTACAAGCCGCAGCTCTGTAAAAGGTGGGGAGTTTTCCAATCTCATTTATCAACAAAACACGCACCCCCTTTTGAAGAAACTTTTCCTCTACACTGCTTTCCCCAAAATGGTTTAAAGTGAGTTTATTTGAGCAGAAAAAGGGGATGTTTTTAGCGCGTAACAGTTCTTCTACCTCTGAAAACCGTTCAGGATGTCTTGGCGCAATCATGAGAAAAACCCCTAAACGATCCAAACAATTTAAAACGAGATTTTCCTCCATCGGGTGAGAAGAGGCCAAAAGAACCCCTCTTTTGAAGAAGGGGGTGGCCTCTACAGGTTGCATGGAGATTTTGATATCTCCGGTCACCTGAATTTGCCCCTCACGAACACCCAATTGTTTTAACCTGTCTGCGTAAAGCTGCGTTTGCATGCACCAAAAAGAGATCGGCTCCAATAACAGCGGCTTTAAGAAAGGGAAATACTGTAGAGCTCTTGCCGTCTTTAAAGACATTTTTCCATTGATGACTATAACGTTTTTTGCAGCCAAAACCATATTTGGCCAGACATCTCCCTCTACCAAAAAAAGAGTTTGGGGCCGAATTTTTCGGATGAGGAACCAGGTAATTAGATCTCCAGGCAACAAAAAGGGGACTACTCCCATAATTTTGTTTGCCTCCATGAGGCCGGTTTGAGTGAGAGTCGAGAGGTAAATCCCCTTTTTGGGGTATGTTTTTTTTAGACTGTCAATGAATGCTTTTGCCGCCTTTACCTCTCCTAAGGAGACTGCGTGCACCCAGAGATTCTCCTTGTTGGGATCTACAACTATTTTAGGTAGCCTTAAACCCAATCGCAACAAAAGAATTCAGCGCGCTAACAGTTCGCGCCATGTGCGACGTTGGTTTGGAACAATATGCTCCATATGACTACGTCTTTAAAACGGTTCAAGACACTGAAGCAAACATTTGCGCAAATATTAAAATGTTGTTAGAATCGGCAGTGAAAAAACGACTAATGTCGGAGCGCGCCGTCGGGTCACTTCTTTCCGGTGGTTTAGATAGCACACTCGTAACCGCAATTCTGTGTAAAAATATGGACCCGTCAAAGTTGAACACGTACAGCATTGGGCTGAGCGGTTCGGTGGATTTAATGTGGGCAAAGCGCGCGGCAAAATTTTTGGGAACGCGCCACCACGAAGTGTGTTTGACCGAAAAGGAATTTC
>RGXB01000193.1 GCA_010029555.1 bacterium | reverse complement strand
AAAGAAAAGGTGTTGGTCTTTTAGCTTGTCTGGTCGTGATGGCTTTAACTTCCGTACTTTTGGTGACAGTTGTTGTTCAGGAAATTTCAACCCGAAAGAAGTTTGAGCAAATTAATTTTGAAACCAAAGTGCAAAATCTGGCGATTTCTGCCCGGGAAATAGCTTTGAGTTTTCTTCTTGAAGATGCATCTGCAAAAATTCCAAACACAATTGCCCCAACATCTGATGCTAAGGTTATTCTTAAAGTTCAGGAAACAAGCAACAGTTGCTATACGATAGAAGTTGATGCAGAGTATACTCCGCAAGACAAAAAGCCCATCAGGTATCGCCTGTCAGGTTCCTTTTTGATCAAAACGAAAGACGGGAAAAGATTCGCCCAATCCATAGGCAGATAAATTAATTAGCCTTTTCGGGTTTGGATCATGTGGTTTATTTTGCTTTATCTTTGCTTTCAGGACCCTCAACTGTTACCGCCATAACTATTGGAGAGGTGGTGTCGGGCCCTTTTACAAATTCAATATCCTTGATGATTTCCGTCGGTCTTTTGGGGCGAACTGCAAGATAGCGTATTTGCTGGTTTCTCAATGGGAATGCAAATATAGAATCGGGTACATCTATTTTGCGAATGTAGTCCGCAAAGACTTCGCCATTCTTCAATGGGTGATCTTCCGTTTTTCCATCGGCGTAATGAAGCCTGACAATCATGGATACCGACCCTTTTGAGGTGGCAGGGTATCCCCAACCGCTAACCCCGCTTAATAAATGAATGGCATTCGCAGGGCCATTGCATGCAAGCTTAACCTGCTTGGGCATCTTTGGTGGGATGGCACCATTGGTCCCATGTAGCATGATTACATTGGGATATTTATCGCCCTGTGGATCAACCAGATTAAATGGAATGCCTTGAAAAACCTTCGGTTTCCAATCGGGGAATATCAGTCTTTCAACTGTGGCGTCTTCACTATGAAACATACCTTTGGTGCTTACGATGGTTGCAATTTTGTCGATTGGCAATGGAAGGAACTTACCCCTTTGCGTGAGGAATTCTAGCAGGTTTACGAGGTCTGGTTTTGAAAGTTGTTTTTCAAAACCTTCGGGCATTAGTGATCGATCAGAGGCTTTGATCTCATCAATATCTTCGCGTAGAACAGTTTGTTTTTTTGCCTCTGTATCAATAAGCTCGATCGAGGATTTTGTTTCTGAAGCTAGCATGCCTGTAAGTATTTTGCCAGCTTTTGTGGAAACAACATACTGTCTGAAATTGCCTTCAACATCCCTGTTGGGGTCCATGATGTGGATAAGTAATTCTTTCTTGGGATGTGCCGCCATACCTGTCATATCTGGGCCGATTTTTGTGCCTTCTCCCTGGTGTTGATGGCATTTGGAGCATTGGTTTTTATAGACGATTTTACCAAGATTTGCGTCTCCTGATTGAGTGGTTGCAAACATGAATTCTTCGATGACTTTTTGTCGGTCAGCGTTTGGCAGGCCGCCTCCACGGGCGAGAATAACTTTCGCTTTATCGGTGATTTTTTTGTTCCCGGTTTGTAAAAGAGCTTGCTTTTGGTCGAGGCTTAATTCGGAAATTCTTAGTTTGTTGTTTTCAAGTGATGCAATCAAAACCTTCTCGTCGTCTCCCTCTTTCCAAAC
>RGXB01000192.1 GCA_010029555.1 bacterium | reverse complement strand
TTTTTTGATTTTTTTTTCTTTGTATCGGGTTTTTTCGTCTTTTTTTTCATGTTCTCTTTTTTCTCTTCATTCTTCTTGTTTGGGGTAAGCCGTCAAAAACAAAAGCTCAAAATTCCTTCAATGCTGGTAATAAGTGGCCGTAAACATTTTTTAAATGCCATAGCTTTTATCCGATGCATTAGGTTAAAAAACTCTTATAATTTAATAATCTTTATCACAATCAAGAGTACAATTTACTGAACCTGGGCCTGTTCCCCCTTTTATTTCAGTGGAACTCTTACTCTATCACAATAAAGAGTACAATTTACTGAACCTGGGCCTTTTCCCCCTTTTATTTCAGTCGAACTCTTTGTTTTTTTTGATTTTTTTTTCTTTGTATCGGTATTTTTCGTCTTTTTTTTCATGTTCTCTTTTTTCTCCTTATAATTTACAAATATATTTACTTTATTTGAAGGTCAAGGATTTGAGAGATCCATTCGCCTGAGAGGATGATACATACTCAATTTTAGGGAGATAGGTTGGAATTAGAGGTTTGATGCAAATGGTCCGCCTAGGCTAAACCCTGTGGTGATTTGGGTTTAAAGAACAGGAGCGCTAAGGTGACTGGGAAAAAGATCTAGATTTACCTTTTCGGATTTTGATCTTGGCGTGAAAGGAAATGAACAGGGAGTTTCCTAAATGGCTTATGGCATGGACAATCATAAACCTATTATGGCCACGGCAGTCCCCCCATGATCTTTTTGTTTTTCGATTTTTTATTCGACAATTGTTTTTTTAACCTTTTTGGGGTCTTTTTTTTCATGTTCTCTTTTTTCTCTTCATTCTTCTTGTATCGGGTAAGCCGTCAAAAACAAAAGCTTAAAATTCCTTCAATGCTGGTAATAAGTGGCCGTAATCATTTTTTAAATGCCATAGCTTTTCTCCAATGCATTAGGGTAAAAAACTCTTATAATTTAATAATCATTTATATGACTGTTATTACCCGTTACAATAAACAGAACAATTTACTGTACCTGCAGCTGTTCCCCCTTTTATTTCAGTCGAACTCTTTGTTTTTTTTGATTTTTTTTTCTTTGTATCGGTATTTTTTTTGTTTTTATTCATGTTATGTTTTTTCTCCTTATAATTTACAAATATATCTACTTTATTTATGGGTCAAGGTTTTGTTAGAACCATTCGCCTGAGAGGATGGTACATACTCATTTTTAGGGAGATAGGTCGGAATTAGGGCTAGGATGCAAATTTTCAGCCTTTTGTTTTTTGGATTTTTTCTTTAAATTGGTATTTTCGTCTTTTTTTCATGTTCACAATTTTTTCATTAGCCATCTTGTTTGGGGCAAGCTGTCAAAAACAAAAGCTTAAATTTCCTACTAAGCTGGTTATATGGGGCCGTAATCGATTTCTCAGCTCCATAGCTATGACCCACGAGGTATGTTCAATTACAAAAAGACAAACCATGACAGATATACGTACCCGTCCCGCCTTTTATTTCAGTCGAACTCTTTGTTTTTTTTGATTTTTTTTTCTTTGTATCGATATTTTTGTTATTTTTTTTATTCATGTTCTCTTTTTTCTCCTTATAATTTATAAATATATTTATTAGATTTACCGGTCAAGGTTTTGTTAGAACCATTCGCCTGAGAGGATGGTACATACTCATTTTTAGGGAGATAGGTCGGAATTAGGGCTAGGATGCAAATTTTCAGCCT
>RGXB01000191.1 GCA_010029555.1 bacterium | reverse complement strand
GTATTCGAGAGCTAAAAATTGATATTCCCAAAGAGGCCGCAACAAAAGAGATCAAAAAACCTGTTCCTGAAATTTAAACCATAAACCCAGCAATAATACATTTAGATTGCTATCTAACAGGGTTCTTTACTTTCTTTGGGACACCCGATTCGTTTGGATTCATATCAAATTTATCGGGAGTGAATGGCACAGTGTAATCCTTGCCTGTCTGGCTAAGCCTGCACGATTCCCGGAATTCAACCAATTTAACCTTCATGGATTTAACAACCTCCGGAAATTGTAATGCCATGTTTTTAGTCTCACTCTTATCCTCCAATAAATCAAACAATAGGTCAGTTGCACCTTTACCATCCATATCGGTGAGCAGTTTATACCGATTATCCACGAGTGCCATTCGCGGTGAACCGCGTGAACCATTTGTTCCAGTTCCGCCTAGGGTTTCAAACGGAATAGGAACAGGCCGCTGTTTAAGTTTTTCCTGAAACACAGGTAAAAGACTGATTCCATCCATGGGTCTTGCCTCCCCCTTTAACTTAAATCCGAGAACATCAAGGGTGGTGGGAAAATAATCAAGAGTGCTTGAGGGAAATGAAGTGCTGGTACCGGGACTTATTTTTGCTGGCCATTCAATCAAACTTGGCACACGAATTCCCCCCTCAAAAAGGCTACGCTTACGGCCGCGAAATGGCCCTGCAGAACCTCTGGTTGTACCTTTATCCCCGGAATCGCCTTCTGGGCCATTATCGCTTGTAAAACAAAGCATGGTATTATCAGCAACCCCAAGATCACGAAGTTCCTTTCGTAACCTCCCCATTTGAAGATCGAGTGCGGAAATCACCCCATAATAATTTTTCTCACCCTCCGAAAAATTTGGGTAAATGTTTAAAAACTCTGGCCCAGCTACAACCGGCTCATGCGGCGCATGAAACCATATTACTGCCAGGAAAGGTGTTTTATTGCTGGCTGCTTTACGAATAAAAGGAATTGCTCGATCCATTAAAACCCTTGAATCACAGCCATCTGTGTTTTCAATTTCTACTTTGCCATTATGATAATAAGGGTTCACTGTGTTATTTTTTATCGGGTCCCAGGTCTTAACAGAATACTCAGTAGAAAACCATTCCTTAAAACCATTGGCCCCTGGAGTTGAAAAGTTACGCTCTGCATTGCGTCCCTGCCCCTTACCTGATTGACTAGGGTTTAAAGTACCGAGATGCCATTTTCCAAAATGGCCGGTCATGTATCCTTGAGCTTCAAGAACTTCAGCAAGTGTAACTTCTTCTTTGCGCATATGCCCCTGATTGGCAGACCAAATACCATATCGGTATGGATGCCGACCTGTGATGCAACTACCCCGGGTAGGAGAACAAACAGGCGCACCAGAATAAAATCTTTCAAAGCGCAAACTGTTTTTCGCCATCGCATCAAGATGCGGAGTCTTAATGATTTTATTACCATTGAATCCGGGATCGCCCCAGCCCAAATCATCGGCCATACACAGGATAATGTTAGGCTTCGAAGGACTGGTAGGCTCCTGGGAAAAAAGGTCTTGTGTAAAAACCAAAATGAGCACAACCAAAGATGGAACAAAAACTTTCATGATTAAGCTTTCTTTAATTTTTTGCGTTCCAAACGATCCATTAGTTTGGGTTCAGGAAAACCAGTTTTACGAATCTTCATCCCTGCCTCACGAAGTGCAGCGACATCGG
>RGXB01000020.1 GCA_010029555.1 bacterium | reverse complement strand
TCTTTGGCTATTATCGTACCTACCCATAAGAAGAGTAAAAGGGGAAATTTTAGTCGTCTTAATCCAAAAATCATAAAATCCTTCTTAAAAGTGGTTGTCGTTAAGATTAATCAATCCTCTAATAGTACAAGATTTTGCTTTGTTGCTCCTTGCAAAACCCCCCACATTACATATATCCATGTAGCAAGGAAAAAAAACCAATCGAAATGGTACATGAAACCAAAAAGAAGCGTCAACATGATTAAAGAGATCGCAAATACACTAGAAAAGGTTAATTGTTCTTTTTGGATCCATTTTAAAGAGACAAATCTTTTCACGCTGATCATCGCGTACGCTAACAAAATCATAAAAAACGGGGCAAAATAGGACAATATATGGGAACCGAAAAGCTCTACAACAGAAGGGTTGCAAAAAAACAGCTGCATCGATAGGGCGGCCATCGCGGCTGCAGGTATAGGCAAGCCGGTATAGATGGATAACGGGTCGATAAGCTATCCTAAATTTTCTAAAAATGGGGAGAGGATTGCGTTTGTAGGAAAAGTCGATTTCCTACCTAACTGGGATCTGTTTTCTGTAGCTCTTAACGGGGATAATCTTGAGAGGCACACGTATACGGGGATTGAGTCGAGTCCCTGTAGCTGGTTAGGCGATCGAAAAATAGCGTACCAGACCTATTCTAATCATATTTCAAGAGAGAAAACATTAGCACTAGTCCATCTGGACAATCCTAATAGCAAAGAGAGCACACTGGGTGTCGAGCAGTCCGCCGAACCTTGCATCACCCCAAACGGGGATCTTTTTTTTGTGAGATTTTCCCCCCAATCGGTCATCGGCTCGTATAGAGGTGGGCAATTGCGCCAAATCTATAAAGGGCGCTTTGCCTCCAGAGATTTTCAGGAGAAAAAAATCCCCCTTTTTTCTGAGGCAAACTGCTTTAATCCCATGGTCATAGAAAACAGGCTCTACTTTTTATCCGATGTGACCTCCAAAGCCAGCTTATATGTGTGGGAGGAGGGTGAAATCAAAAAAGTTTATGAAGATGACCTATTTCCCGTCCTATCTGCATCGACTGATGGCAAGACCATCATTTTAAGCATAGCCGGGGATTTGAAAATTTTTGACACCAACTCCAAAGCAGTCTCGAAATTAAAAATAGAGCTTGTGGGGCAAAATAGGGAAAAAAAATCGAGAGTCTTTTTGAAAAAAGAGATAAAAGACCTGCTTCTTTGCCATAACCCTTCAGGATACTATATCCAAGAAAAGTGTGCCGTCCATCCAACAAATGAGTTGATCGCCTTTTTGATCCGAGGGGATGTACTTTGCTTCAACAGAGCATCTGAAGGATTCACCAGGATTAGATCGAAAAAAGGGGATTATATTTATGATCTAGCCTTCACAGAAAAGAAAATTTTTGCCCTCTCCTCAAATGAGAAAGGGGTGAGTTTGGAAATCAGAGATTTTACAGGGGGGGAAGAAACCCGGTTTTTAGGAGATCGCACGCGCACCAAACTGGTTGTAAATAATCAGGGTACAAAGGTGGCAACAATCTCACCTAAGCAGGAGCTATTTGTTTACGACGTTCAGACAAAAAAAGAGACTCTCATCGATAGAAAACTCCCTCTTGACTTAGGAAAAGAGGGTGTGGCTTTTTCGCCAGACGGAAAATGGCTTGCGTACTCGGTGCAAAAAAAGAACCTTTTTTGGCAACTGATGGTGGCTGATCTCAAAAAAGGGGCTTCCTATCCGGTTACAGCCTCTGAGGTGGATGGTTATAACCCTGTTTGGCATCCTAAACAGGCGGGGCTCTACTTTCTTTCGCGCAACAAGCGGATACCCGTCTTTCTAAACAATCCGGAAAAATCGCCTTTGAAAACTGTATCGGTCTCTTATCTCATGGGAGTGAGCTTTAATAGCGTAAATCCTTTCAAGTTTGAAGAAATCAAAGAGTCTTTAGAGATATACCCCACCTTATTTTCGAAAAAAACTTTTAATAAACTTCCGTTTCTTTACACGTATAAAATGGTAGGTTTGGAAAAAGGGCTCATTCTCTTTGGTGACCAGATAAGCTTTTTCCCGTTCGAGGGAAAAGGGGTTGAAGAGAGCAGCTACGATTTCAGTGAAGCCTATTTTTCAATGACCTCAAATAAAGGGGTTGTTGTGGAACAAGGGGAGTTTAGCTGGGCCGATTTCACCAATTCCTTTGAGGGGGGTGTGGATGAGAAGATAAAAATACCGGCGCAAACGATCTTTTTTGATGCGAAAAAAGAATTTGAAAACCTTTTTCATAATGTACATAGAACCTATAAATCCTATTTTTATAATCAAAATTTGGAAGAAACCTTCTGGACAAACATTAAAAATAAATACCTTCCACTAATGGATCGGGTGTACAACAAAAAAGATCTGATTTTAGTTTTATCGATGATGCTTGCAGAACTGAATACTTTGCACATCTTCATTGTGGACCTAGCGACCCCTGTGAACCATGCCCTAAAAAGCGCTTCATTGCCTCTAGAGCTGGAGTATGATGCTAAAAAGCAGGGGTTCAAAATTTTGCGTGCTTTAGAGATAGATCCCCTCATAGATACACACCACGTCTTAGATCCTTACAAGGATTTTAAAAAGGGGTCATGGATCACCACCATAAATGGAGAACAGTTAGTAGGTAGCTGTGGATTTGAGGCTCAGCTTTGTGGTTTTTACGGGGGAACTGTCCAATTCGGACTCAAAGATCCTAACGGGGAACCGATCATGGCCGCTGCTAAGCCATTGGCGATAGAGACGCTTTTGAGACTCCGTCTTTACGATTGGGCCTACGCTAACCGGATGCAAGTGGACACATGTTCTAAAGGAAAAGTTGGGTATATCTATCTAAGTGAGATGTCCCCTTCAACGTATGGATTATTTACCCAGTTGTATAATGCAATGCTCGATAAAGAGGGGATTATCATCGATTTGAGATACAATTATGGGGGAAATACAAGCGATGATGTAATACAAGAACTGCTGGTGACTACCGACTTCTATCACGAAATGCACGGAATAGAGAGCTGCTTTGAGATCAGTGCAAAACCTCCAAAACTTGTAGTTCTTTGCAACCAGCAAACCTCGTCGGATGGGGAGCTTTTGATTACAAAATTGAAAAGGGTGTACAAAGCGACTGTTATCGGAACTAAAACCTGGGGAGGGGGTGTGGGTATCTGCTCCTCACTCTCGGTTTTACCCGGCAGCTCTTTACTTGTGACTCTTCCGGCTCACGCATCGTATTTTAAAGGGGCAACATCCCCTGTTGTTGAAGAAGAGGGGGCTGGCCCCATCGACATCTATTTAGATATATCTCCAAGAGAATCTTTTGAGAAAAAAGATCTTCAGCTTGCAAAAGCCCTGGAGATTTTGCTAGATAGCAAACATGAGCTTTGTTCTTAGGTGCCTTACTGTCCTTACCTCTTTTCTCGTTGTTGTACAGCAGCTAGAGGGGGGTAAGTGCTCAAGATTCAAAATAGCGGCAACAAAAAACGAAAGAGAGGATATAGCCTACGTAGTGGATACTTTGGCGGCACACTCCTCGATCGGACTGCTAAAATATAAGGATTCTCTCGAAAAGACAGGAGAGCGGACAAGACAAGTACCCCCTTTCTCTTTTTTTGGGGTGGTTTTGACCGACGTGAACACTAAAGCAAGCTTAAAAAAGCTGAGCTCCTCAAATAGCATTCAATTCAAAAAGTTTTGCAACGGTTTCACAAAAGAATTTTTAAATGAGGCTACAAAACCCTGTTTTGAGACCACCTTTGAGGGGTTTTGCAAAGCGACGGGGTTGGATTCTAAAAAGATGCTCCCTATTTTTCTGGAGAGTTGTAAGGCTGCAAAAAAAAAGAGGGGTACCCCCTTTGCCCCTTTTATCAGGGCGATGACTCGATAAAACCGGATCCGGTTCTGTTTGGTATTCATTTAATAAAAAATATGCTATCTAAAATGGGAAAAATACCCCGTTGGTGTGCTCTATGGAATATCTAATTTTACCTCATCAGCTTTTTGATCCGAAACGGTTTTTCCACAAAGGGGACCATGTGGTTCTATATGAGCATCCATGGTACTTCAAACAATTTCCCTATCATAAAAAAAAGCTCCTTTTTCATCGAGCGGCAATGAAGGCCTATCAAGATGAACTTAGAGACTATGGAATTACTGTCGATTACGTACCCTTTGGGGAAAAGCCTAATTATAAAAAGGGGATGAGAGCGTTTGACCCAATCGACCATGAGGTGCTTCGTGAGCTAGAAAAAAAGGTGGAAATCCTCGATTCACCCCTTTTTTTAACAAAAAAAAGCGAGATTAAAGAGCTTTTGGGTGGCGAAAAACATCTCAGCATGGCCTCTTTTTATATGAAACAGCGCAAACGATTCGATATCATGATGCAAGGGGGGAAGCCAGAGGGGGGTAAATGGAGTTACGACGTAGAAAATCGGAAAAAAGTTCCCAAGGGTGTACGTCTTGTCTCTTACACCCCTCCAAAAGAGAGTCCGCTCTTGAAAAAAATAAAAAAAGAAATCGAAAGGGAATTCAAAGATCATCCCGGTGATTTGGAGGACTTTTCTTTTGCTATCGATCGTGAAGGGGCAAAAAAAATGATGCATCGTTTTTTTGAAGAGTCTTTTTCTACCTTTGGTCCCTACCAGGATGCCATTTTGATGGGGGATCCGTTTACAGTGCATTCTGTATTGAGCCCGTATATTAATGTAGGGCTTTTGACCGTGGACGAGGTATTAGAAAATGCGCTTCATCATCATGCTCCGCTAGCTTCTAAAGAGGGTTTTGTGCGCCAAATCCTGGGTTGGAGAGAATTTATGCGGGCAGCATATGAAATTTATGGCGATAAGATGAGAAAAATGAATTTTTTTCATCACAAAAAAGGGCTTCCAAAAGGGTTTTGGGAAGGGCAAACCGGAATAGTTCCTGTAGATGATGCTGTGCAAAAAGCACTTAAATTTGCCTATTGCCACCATATTGAAAGGCTGATGGTTTTAGGTAATTATCTTCTGCTTAAAGAGTGTGATCCAAAAGAGGTTTACGATTGGTTTATGAGCCTTTTCATCGACGCCTACGATTGGGTTATGGTGCCTAATGTTTTCGGAATGAGCCAATATGCTGATGGGGGTATGATGACAACAAAGCCCTATTTTAGTGGTTCAAATTACTTAAAAAAGATGGGCAATTACCCCTCTGGACCATGGTGTGAAGCTTTTGATGAGCTATTCTGGAATTTCATAGAAAAGCATAGAGATTTTTTTTCTAAAAATCCGCGCTTGTCCATGATGGTACATCTGCTAGACAAAAAAAGGGTTAAATCCTAAGGAGAATTTTTCCTTTTAATACAAAAACAGCTCAAAGGATCTATGAAAAAAAGGTTACAACAAAAAAGTGGTTTAAAGTTTGCAACGTTTTTTCTGCTGACCTCTTTTACACCACTAATGGGTATCAATACTCAGACCGAATGAACTAATGCTCTAAATTCGGGGAGCGGAACTTATACCCTGGCGGCTAATATCACTCTTGCGCAAACGACAAGTATTCCTTCTGGCAGAAACAATCACGATTAATGGAGGGGGTTTTTAGGGTGTTGAAGAGAGCCTTGCTCGCCAACTTGATGGTGCAGTCTGGTGTTTTTCCAAAAAGGGGATAGGGTTTAGCTTATATTTCCTTTTCTCTAAATGGTGGGTTAAGAAACGACAAACAATCATAAGAACCTGTTTTTTTGTCGTTAAAAGGTGCTCTTTGAGCTGTTGTGCCAATAGGAGATCTTCACTAGTATTTGAAGACAGGAGGGCGTCAAGATAGAGCTTTAAGGGCCCCATAGAACAATCTTGATAGTGGTACACAGAGTTCGAAAAATTAGAAAATTCACGGAAAAAAGGGAGCTCCTCAGTCGAGAAAAGTTCTTGGATTTCATTTGGTAAAAAATGGAATTTACCAAAAGTATCATGGGAAAACCCGAGAGGTCTTCCGTTGAAACTTTCAAAAATAACATGCTGCTGCCCAGTGTGATCTGTTTTTGAGCAACTATAGAGGCCAAGATCCAAAGCACTCTCTAGGAGCATGGAGAGGCGATAGAGAATGTGGTGTGCCAAGGGATAAGAGACAGCCTCATTTTTAGACCACTCAAAGAGAAGAGAGGCTAATCCCTGAAGATGGTACTCTATTTTTTTGGGAATGGCATGGATTTTGGAAAGACGGATGAATTTTTGCGAGAACGACTCGGTAGCAGAGACCTTTTCAAGTTCATGATCCTCTAAAGGATGCTCTTTGATGAACCCATTAAGCTGCTCGATCGTGCCGATAAGAAAAGAATTAGGAGCCGATTTTTCTCTAGAGATGGTTGGTAGTACAAATTGTACAGGGGGAAAAGAGGTTTGGCGCCCCACAAATAGCAGGATCTTGGTTGCAAGCTGCATTGTGGAGAAAAAAAGTTCTTTAAATAGATGTTTTTCTGAAGATTCACTAAGAAGCTCTTTGAATAAGGGGCAGAAAGTCCCCTCTACAAGAGCCTCATCCAAATCCCAATGAAATACATAAAGTCTAGATAAGGCGGTAAGGAGATGACACTCTTTTTTATCTAGGACGAGATTCCCATGGTTTACAAAAAGAGATGGGGGAAGATTTATATATAGATCATAAAGCTGATGGCTTTTATTTTCAGGATCGTAAACTTTTAGCATTCGCTCAATCCATCCCCTAACAGAGGAGAAAAATTCCCGATAAAAAGAGCGGCCTAGATGAGTAAGCTCTTTTTTTTCCAGCATCTGACATATGAGACGAAAATTGGGCTCCATTTCCAAGTGGAGTTTATTCATGAGGGTTTTAAGATTTTCCAGATTGCTGGAGTCGACGACAACAGGCTCAATGGGGAGTTTTTTTTCAGCGACTGCACAGAGGCTTGGATCCCTAATTTCGGGTAGAGCCGCGACCTCTTTAGGCTCCTCAAAAGGGACACTAGCCCCTAAAGGGGGTGTTTTTGGAGAGGTTTTTTTTCTCGGATTCCGTTTTTTTTCTACAGGTTCATGTGTAAGTTCATGCTCAATTTGTATCCGTTTAAAAGGGGCAAAAAAGTAGCTTATAAGAGAATGAACAAAAAATACTGGAGTAGAGACAGAGTATTGTGTAATTAAAAATTCCTGTGCGTCATCCACCCTTTTACTGATTTTTTTTGCATACACGAGTAGATCCTCGACAGTCCAATCGAGATCTGCGTTAGTAATACTAAAAACTTTAAAAACATTTTTTTTCTCCTCCTCTGAAAGGGGAGCTTTTACTATAAGATCTAAAAAGATTTTGGCCCGGTTCTGAAAGTATTTTGAGACCTCTAGATTGATTTGTGAATCGGGTCCAGTATAGCTTTTAAGCTGCCCTACGAAAAAAGGATCGAAGTATTGAGGAAAGTGGTTTGCCGAAATCGGATCTTTAAGGAGGTAGAGGGGATCAAGCACTGGATTTTGAGTTTTTGGCTGCCCGCAGATAAGCTCTTGGAACCTAAAATCAATTGCATCTGCAAGGTTTCTGTAGTAGAAAGCTATAGAAAGTGAAAAAATCTCCATCTCATTTTCTGTTTGAAAATAGACCCCCGTTTCAAAGGGGACCAGAATTTCAAAAAAGTAGAGGAAATAGGAGTTGAATCTATTTCGTTCGACTAACCCTTTAAAAAACGTAAGCACCCGTTCTGCTTTTTTTATAGATGCCTCAACGGTGAGTTTAGTGAATTTATGGGCCTGCAAAAAAGAGTATTCAAGGTACATACTAAGCTGTAACAAAGAAACAAAATGCTTTTTTTTCGAATCGGTGGAAATTTCGATTTGGTAATGGTCAAAAGCCTCTAAAAGTTCGGAAAATCTCGTGTGCTGTTCGGGGGATTCGATCTCAACACAGATATGACCCTGTTCTTTGGTGAATTTGATTGTAGGGATTTTTTTTAGAAGGGGATCATCCTTGCTTACAAAAGTTAAGGTTGGCTCATCCTCAGCTTTTGGACTTTGGAGTCTCTGTTTTTTTTCTTTTGTAGCCTGATCGGGTTTGTCTTGGGAAACTTTTTTGTAAAAAAAGAATATTTTGCGATTTAGATCTCTAAAGGTCCGATTTATTTCGGTAAATTCCTCTATCTCTTTTTGCAATTGTTGCGTGTTAGAGGAAAAGGTTTCCAGAAATTGCTGATCTAAAAAAGAGTCGCCCGGGGCGAAAAGGTTCAACCCCTGTAAAGAACTGCTCAGAATACGCGCTTTGGAAAAGCGGTAGGTAAACGCCTCAATTTCATCTACTAAGGAAAAAAGATCCTCTTTGACTTGGGGATCTTCAATAGATTGGGCTAATGGGGTTAGTCCCTCTCTACTATTTTTGATTGCAGACGAAAAAAACTCCCATAACTCATGAAAGATGGTGAGATCCTTTTTGTTAAAAAAACTTGTAGAATAAATGGTAGGGGAGGCTTTTTTTAAATGAAGAAAATTATCTGCAGGGCTTAAAAGCAATGGGGCAAGATCATAGTCTATCTCCTCTTTTTGCGGATTAGGGGTAAAGGCTAATTTTAAAAGGGCAAGATGCTCTTGAATAGAGAAAAAAATTTTCTCCGTGGTGAAATATTCAAAACCTTGCGAAAAATGGAAAAAGCTTGCCTCTAATTTATTGAGCACCTCTAATGATTTAGGAAAAATTTTATGGTCTTCCAAGGGTTTGTCAGTCAGAAATTGGAAGCCCTCAACAAACATCGAAAGTTCCGATACCGCATCATAAAGTTTGAACCGGAATGAGGCCATATTCTTATGGATCGGAGCTATGTGATGGGAAAAAGCTTTGGGGACTCTTGTTTTTGGGCGAAAAATCTGATCCGACCCCAATAAAGTCGCTAGTGAGAGGTGGATGATTTTGAATAAAGAGAGATAGGGGGTGCTATGCCAATCCAGAATCCCCTGGGCTCTTTGCAGAAACTGCATTTGTCTATCAGAAAGCTTTAGAGGTTCTTGTTTCCAAAGATGACCCCAAAGCTGGACTCTTATGAGCTGAGATAATTTTTCCCTTTTTTTATAATCTTTTTTCTCTTCTCCCTCCAAAACCCTTACATCCATAAGAGAAAATAGATTGCGCTGATAGGTAGTAAGGGCTAGTGAGCTCATAGGATATATTGAAAAAAAGGATTTATTAGATTCTCTCAAAAATGTGTAGGAGAACTTTAAAATTCTAGAACTTTAGCTAAATATTTCTCAATCACTAAATCTTAAAAGAATCTTCATCTCCTCTATTCGAGCATCCCCCGTAGACGTTGAAAGGGGATCGAAAAAGGTAAATGGTCGATCTCCTCCAAAGTGCTCATATTGTCGTAAAGCGTCTGCTTCGATTTCTCATCAAGATCTTGTATTAGATCAGGAATTTCAGGATAGAAAGCATCAAAAAATGAGGAAAAAAAGGTGGGGCCTAAAAGAGGCGAGTAGACCAGAATGTTTCTTAGCTCTTTTGATTCATAGTAATCGGAATCTAGGATGAAATCACGCAAAGCTAGAGAGTCCTGTAGCTTATGAGACGAACCTAGATACTCTTTGATGAAGCTAGTATCTATCCCAAGATCGGTAAAAAATTTCTCTTTTTTGTCGAGAAGATAGGGGATGAGATTTCTATCGTCTGCGTAGAGGATATTTTGGATGCAGTCGACTGTACTCAGATCCGTGTAATCCAATCTTTCTAGTGCGATATACCTTGCGAGGTCTAGCGGGATGAACTGCCCTTTTTCCTCGTCGAAAAGGACCATTTGATTCACAAGTTCAATGAATTTATCTAATAAACCCATTTCGATTGGGGAGGGGTGACTTGGATCGTACTTTATTGAGGAGAATCTAAAAAAGTTAGCTGCAAAAGAATAAAGCTTTTTGTCCTCAGGGGTTAGTGAGGGTTCTTTGGAGATTTTTTTCAAACAGGAGCTAAAATCCTGTAATTCTCCCAAACGTAAGGGGTAGGGTTTTCTTAGAAGAAAATTATGGGATAACAGTTGAAGCGAATTGAAGCGGATCCGCTCCTCTTTTGAGTAGAAATCAAAAATTAGGGGTTGATAAGTTTCTGCTTGGGGTATGACGGCTGATAGAGTATTCATAGGGTATAAAGGGGTTATTTTGATAGAGAGTATTTTGTCTTAGACCACCAACGAAATCTTCCCCATAAAAAGGGGACAAAGATAAAGGGATTGTAGACAAATCTCCAGTCCCGAATCCAGTACATCCTAGGCATCGGCTTTTCTTTGGGGCAATCGGGATCCAAAGCATCACGAATCATGTCGTGGTATAAGGGGACAAGATTTTTTGGGAGATTGTCTAAAGAAAAAAAACGGACCTCGCGGGTCTCTTTAGAGAGTGTCGGGCTGCCTGACAGAATCGCTCCTTCGAAGAAATAGGTGGTGCGGCTAAAAGGGCCAAAGGGGGAGTAGAGAGCTATTTGCCTCTTTATGGTAATTTGGTATCCGGTCTCCTCTTCGAATTCTCTTTTGGCAGCATCTTCGGGGGAAAGATCACTCAAATCGATCGCACCCCCTGCAAATGCATACAGGCGCACATCGTCCCGTTTGATCAAAAGGATACTTTGACGATCGTTTGAAAACACAATTACGAGTACAGCTTTTTCCAAAGTGTGGAGGTTTTGCATGGTGAATCGGTGTCAGCTTACAAAAAAAAGGGATTAAAACCAACTGGGTTTTACAAAGATCTATTTAGATTTTGTGTTGATCCATTAATTCTAAAAGGGCATCGAAAGTATTTTCGATGGTAGAGAGGATTTGTTTATAGGCCTGTTTTTGGATCTCATGCACTCTTTCTAAAGATTGCGAGATATCCTCTGTCTTAAGAAGGTCTCTCATATCGGCAGTTGTAAATCCGCTGTGAAGCGTTTCAGAATCTTTTGCAATCAGATTGAGATCTAAAAGTAGTCTTAAGTAGTCTTCATGACAGTGCCCTTGAGCATGGGTTAAATACCGAAAGACAATGTTCGAGAAATTTCTAAAGGTTGCTATCTGAGCTTTCGCTTCAGGGGATATTGAGGTGTCTAGTAAAACCGCCTCTAGGATACGGTTTGTATTATGCTCGTTATAAATTGGGCGATTCCCTTCCGGCGCCTCGAAGACAATGTGGCGGTTAGCCTCTAAACGACTCATGAGGGGTTTAGTTAAAAGAAGTTTTATTAGGATCGCTTCTGTGAGTAGGGATAGATGATAGAGAGCTTGGTGGGCTATAGAAAAATCGCACATTTCGGTATGTTCAGGGTTTAAAATTTGTACAATTTCCCCTAACGCAAGAAGGGATTTTTCTATTTTGCGACTCTGCTGTTCAAACCTCTCGATCCGGATAGGGGTATCATGGGGTGTTTCAGAGTCGATTTTACCGATTTCCCGCTGGTCTAGTCTTTTTAAAACTTCGATCAAATGCATAAATTTAGAAGGTAGCGGTTTTTCAGTAAAAGTTTTGGTGCAAGGAGCCTCCAATAGTGTGAGCCCTGTTGGGTCTATATTTTTTTTATGGAGGGTTTTTAAACATTTTAGAACTAAGGAAAAAAAGGTCTCTTGATGTTTGCGAAACCCTTTTTCAAGATCGGGTAGTAGAGGAGAGGAATTATGGTGGGGATAGATCGAATCAGGGATCTTTTTTGCAGTGAGTCGATGTTGCCGATCCTTTTCTAAGAGTGTAATAAGATCTTTTTCTTTGGGTTGAAGCGGCATGGAAGGGGGAATCATTTCCCTAAGATCATGGTTTTTATCCCCTTGAGGATCTAGTATCAGCTCTAAAAGATTATGAAAAAGATTCAAAGCTTCATCGTAGAAAAGCATAGGGCTTTTAAAAATACGAGAGGTGTCTTTTAAACCCTCTAGGGCATGAAGAACGGTAGGGTCCAAACGTAAACCGTGAAAAGCCTCCATAAGGCTTTGGGTCATCGGGCTGCATCTAAGTGCTTCTAAGGGCTCCTCTTCAGTAGATAAATCTAATTGCAGGGCTCTATGAGAGGTAGCTGGAGAGCGTCGCATAATAGTGGGTGTGGAGGTATCGCTATGAGGAGAAAAAGATTTATTTTTTCTTAGAGGCGTCTGTGATGGGGATGGGCTAAATCTCAGGGCATCATTTAATGCTTCGAATTCGACATAACGGATAAGAGGTTGAAGTGCCAAAGAAACAATGTTATTGGATCCGCAAATGAGTAGGGGATGTTGCTCAATAAACTGCTTGCCCAGATCGAGGAATTCCTTAGGAGATTGAATTTGCGATAGTTTTTGCAAGTCGGGGAGGATTCTAACAGGTAGCGCTTCTTTAAAGTCTTCCCTTTCAAGAATGCCCTTCAAGTTTTTTTGTAGGAATTGGATAGCCTCTAAATCTAAATCTAAAATATTTCCCATGGGAGTGTGAAAAAATTTGTGATGAAAATTCAGCCCCAGAGTTCTTGAATAGGGGGTAACGTGGACGAAGTCAATGTTTGCAGGATCAAGTTTTTTTAACGTTTTTTGAAGTGATGTATCCAATAAAGATCCAAAAAGGGGCCTAGACTCTTGGTCTAGGTAGTTATAAAGTGTCTTTAACTGATCCATTTTTATACAAGAGGGGGGGTGGATCATGTTTGCTGCCCATAAATCAATGAGGTGCAAGTAGCTACTTTTTGAGCCTGTAGATTGGAGAAGTCTTTCAGTAGATTCAAGAGCTTTTTTAGAATATTGAGCATAGTCAAGAAGGAGATGTTGAGAAAGTTTTTGAAGATAGGAAAAGGGGAATAGGACATCGGTGATAAGGTCATCACATAATCTCTGGGGAAATTGGGGGAAAACCCGTATTAAATTTTGGATAGAACCCAAAAGAGCCTCATAGATCGAAAAGTCAAGAAAACACCCTCGGATCGACTCTGATAATGACTCTAAAACTTTCACAACTTTATGCAGTTCTTGGGTACTTTGTAACCCCGTTTCAAAAAAAGTGGGGGAAGAAGATAGAAGTTTTTTAACCGTATTTTCGGTTAAAAAAGAGTCGATATTTGGTTTGATCTCGTTATATGCAGATAGGATGTTTTCTACATCCGCAATAGCAGAGGCTAAAACCTGTTTTTTTTCTCTGTTTTTTTCTTTTTTAATTAAATTCGTGAGAATTTCTTCAACTTCATCAAATAGTTTCCGATTTCGGTTCATACAGGAAGCCACGTATTCTATACTGGATTCCAACGATTCAAGCTCCTTTATGCGCAATACAGGAAAGGGATCCAAAGGGCAGCTTTCGCCCAGTTGTCGATCTAAAGTTCCGTCTAGGGGAAAAGCCAGGAGCGGGAGAATCTTTTTTGCTTCGGCATCAGTTTTAAATGCCCCAAGAAGCGAACTGATCAATTTTGCAAATGAGGTAATCTCGTCACGACAACCAATCATTTCAAAAAAAAGCATGTTCCGGGCAATATTTTCTCTGTTTTCTTTTATTTTTTCACATACGGTTCCCAACATATCGTTTTCAGTTTCACTAGTATACCCCATGAGATTTGCTTCCAGTATATTCCACATCATCAGCGGGGTTCTCCTAAGAGAGTCGATCAAAACTCGCACTTGTGTTTCCCCTTCCGGTTTTAAAAACCCTTTGTTCCGCTTCTCATATTCTTGGAAAGTTTTATCGACCTGTCTAATAAGGCTTAAAAGAGTGGTCATGGTAAATCTTAATGGGGTGAGGGCGATGCAGCGAATTCCTAAAGAGAGGGTCAATAAATGACTGGGGACAACCTCGGCAGGGACAAATGGATGTCTTGGGGAGGCTTTAGAGGTTTCTTTTGCAAGAGTAGCGGATCGTAAAGCTATGGCCTGTAACTGGATAGAGGATTTTTGCCGGACAGCATCAACACCCCCTGTTAAGTCGCACCAGGTCTCCCTTTGAGTAAGGTGACAGTAATTTGGGATCTGTTTTAAGCTAATACCGCTTGGGATCATATTGAGATCTCTTAATAGTTAT
>RGXB01000190.1 GCA_010029555.1 bacterium | reverse complement strand
CTAGGCGGGTAGCGATGTTATTGACATAGGAAAATACCGACTCGGTGTAGGTCTCATTCCACTGCATCGCAATCTCGAATTCCATCCAGCCGCTTTCCAATTCCTTGGAACCTTTAATGTAAATAGGCTCGGCAAATAGCGGGGTTTTTCCCTCGTTGAGGTATTGCACGAAAGAGACGATTCCCCCAGTATACGAAAAGTTCGTCTCCCCTTTTTCAGGGTCTCTTTTGTCGATAAACTGGATCTCGATCCCTTTATTCAAGAAGGCGAGCTCTCGTAGTCTTCTGAAAATGGTGTCATAGTCAAAGTTTGTTACCGAAAAAATTGTATCATCGGGCCAAAATGTGACTTTTGTCCCCCTTTTGGAGGTATTTCCGACAACTTTGAGCGACTCTAGAACCTTGCCACGTCCGAAAAAGATTTTATGCACTTTTCCATTTTGATACACCTCTACCTCAAGGCGACTAGATACTGCGTTGACGCAAGATACACCCACACCATGGAGACCACCAGAAACCTTGTAGGTGTCTTTATCAAACTTTCCCCCGGCATGGAGGATCGTCATCACGACCTCGACTGCAGATACATCCCTACCCTGCTTAGCCGACTCTTTTTCATGGCGACCAACGGGGATACCTCTACCATTATCTTCAATCGAAGCACTGCCATCCTCGTTTAAACAGACAACAATTTTGGTACAATAGCCAGCTAAAGCCTCGTCAATACTGTTATCTACAACCTCGTAGATAAGTTGATGTAGACCACCTGCATTCGTGTCCCCGATATACATACCGGGTCTTTCTCGTACCGCTTGAAGACCCTCCAAAACGGTGATCGAACTTTCGTCGTATGCTTTTTTTTCTGTCATCTTGTTCTAACCCACCCTAAATACGATATTATTGAACCGATGTCTGGGGCATTTTTCTCTTAACTGCGCGAGGATTCTCCCCTTTTCTTGCATGTGCAATACACTCAAAAAAGTGGAGTTCTTCACAACTACAAATAACACGCCGTCAACAAAGCTCTTTGCTGTAGCGATTTTTGACAGTTCGTTTCCGAGAATTTGTTGAAATGCCTCCAAAACAACGTTCGGTTGCTGTTCTTGAGTCTCCTCAATCCCCGCCATAATTTTTGGCAGAAGACGTTGTAAGGTTCGGCCCGTAGGTAGGGGGCCGTCATATCCAAAGGGAATACGTTTAATCCTATGACTCATTGATAAGTTGCAATTGTAGTCTATCGTAACCAAAACTGCAACCAAGAAGATCACGGCAATCTCAGCTTCAAAAGCGCTCTCTTTTGAATAGTGGCAATTACCCATCCTTGAAAAATCCGCTTGATAACTTTTCTTCCATGCGCTGAAATATAGAGATGAAAGTTTTCTATATAACCTTTGTATTCTTGTTTTCTTTTGCCTTATTTGGACAACAACCTGAAAAAATTTTAATTTTTTATACTGAGGCTGGAGGTGGTCATATCGCTACAGCTTCTGCTCTGAAATCTGCACTCAGTGAACGTTACGAATCGGCACAAATCGAATTTATTTGTACCAGCGATTGTCTGGGAAATTTTTTTGAAAAGGAGCGCTTCAAGGGTCTGGAAAAAATATACACCCAAAACCTTGGCTCCCCCGTAGGTCGTCTTTTAAATCGATTAGTTGGAGATTGGATCATCAATCCAATCACCAAAATATTAGAATATCTCTCTGAAAGA
>RGXB01000189.1 GCA_010029555.1 bacterium | reverse complement strand
CTGCAGAATCAAGGTCGAAAGGTCAGCCCCCAGGCAAAGGCACACATCTCCGTGCTTCTTGCGCTCTTGGCGTTGACGAGAGCAGGCGGTTACTGGTTGTCGAGATTCGGTTTGACCACGTCGACACGTGGCGTTGTGAAGGGTGCGACGTACACGGACGTCAACGCCCAATTGCCAGCGATCAACCTCATGATCCTCGTGTCAATTGCCGTCGCACTCCTGTTCCTGTGGAACGTGAGGCTTCGCGGTTGGCGAATTCCAGTTCTCGCCACGGGACTCTGGTTGATCATTGCGACGACGGCCGGGACGATCTACCCAGCGATCGTGCAGCGCTTTTCAGTACAACCGAACGTGAGTACGAAGGAACTTCCGTACATTGATCGGAACCTTGAGGCGACAAAAGTGGCACTTGGACTTGACAGTGTCGAGACCAAGTCGATTTCCTTTGAGCCGATCACACCCGATGACGTGTCTGCGTCAATCGATTCGATCCGCGATGTTCGCCAGCTCGACCCGTCGGAGATGCGTGATCGATTCGCACTCGACGAAGGACAGTCGTCGTTTTATGCGATCCGAGACCTTGACGTCGATCGTTATTCGGTTGATGGTCGAATCCAGCAAGTGCTCCTCGGAACGAGAGAGTTGAACACCGACGGTATCCCCAACAGGACGTGGGTCTCTCGGCATCTGATCTACACACATGGTTGTGGTGTGGTCGCCGCTCCCGCGAGCCAAGTGACGTCCGATGGCCGACCTGTGTATGTCGACCTTGGTGTGACCAAGCCGCAGTTGTACGTCGGTGAGGGTTTGTCTGAATACGCAGTCCTAGGAACAAGTCAGCAGGAACAAACGTGCGCGGGTGTCGCCAATGACCCGTATTCTGCTGACGGCGGTGTGAAGTTGTCCAGCGTCGTGCGTCGTACTGCATTCGCGCTTACCTTCAATGAGTACAACCTCTTCGGATCAAGCCTGATTGAGCCCGAGTCACAGATCCTGTGGGTCCGAAATGTTCGTGATCGCGCAGAGAAAGTTGCACCGTTCCTTCGGTTTGACGCGGATCCGTATCCCGTCGTCGTCGATGGCGAAGTGAAGTGGATCATAGACGCTTACACCGTGTCCAACCGATATCCCTATTCACAGTCGGCAAACGTCAATCAGTTGACACTGGGATCAGGCTTGAATGTCGACTTCAACTACGTCCGCAACAGCGTGAAGGTCGTTGTTGAGGCATATTCGGGAGAGATGACGTTCTATGTCGTCGATCCGACGGATCCAATCATCCAGACATGGTCTGCCGTCTTCCCAGACCTATTCACCCCGGTCTCGAAGGCAGCACCTGAAGTTGTCAGTCACTTTCGTTACCCAGAGGATCTCTTCCGAGTGCAGACGAACATGTATGGCCGTTATCAGTTTGGTGACGCCGCACTGTTCTTCAATCGCGATGCGGCGTGGAGTGTTGCGCAAGCTCCACCTTCGGAACCTGATGTCAATACTGTTGCTGGTGGAGTAGCGACGGATCTTGCAAATCCTGATCTCATCGACGTCCAAGAAGCCAACGTCGTACGATTTGAGCCGTATTACACGTTGTTCCACGAACCAGGAACGACCTCAACTCCTGGTCGCTTTTCCATGCTTCGACCTTTTGTTCCATTCTCGGCTGACGATGCTCGTAAAGAGCTCCGCGCCTTCATGGTCGTCTCGAGCGAACCAG
>RGXB01000188.1 GCA_010029555.1 bacterium | reverse complement strand
CTGCTTTGCACGGGCGTGGTTCTGGAGATTTACTCAACGACGGGTTCCGGCGTATGGCGGTCAATGGCTGCTTTTGGGCTGTGGGTTTGGAGGGGGCTATCACTCCAAATGGGGTAAAACTTACCTGTCGAGGGCCTAAAGGGGAATGTATCCTGGAAGGGGACTATGTTTTGCAATCGATCGGTCGTAAACCAAATACTGCCGGCCTATCTCCAGAGAAGGGGGGGATTGTTTTGGATGCAAAAGGTTTTATTGAAACTAAAGCCGATCTACAGACAAGCGTAGAGGGGGTTTACGCGATAGGGGATGTCTCAATTGGCCCTATGCTGGCCCATAAAGCATCGCATGAGGGGATTGCTCTAGTCGAAACCCTTTTAGGGAAATCGACTAATTATAATCTTTATGAGGTGCCGAATGTGATCTACACCCACCCCGAAGTGGCTCATGTAGGGATGAGTGAAGAGGATTTAAAGAGGCACAATCTGCTTTATAAAACGGGAAAATTTCCCCTTAAGGCGAATGCTCGAGGGCTTGTTGAGGGGGATCTCAAGGGGTTTGTAAAGGTTTTAGTGTGCCAATCGACAAGAAGGCTCATGGGAGCGACTGTGGTCGCCAGCCATGCATCGGAGATGTTGCCGATGTTTCAGTTGGCAATAGGCAAAAAAATGACGATCGATGAAATAAAACACTTAATGATCGCTCACCCGACACTCAGTGAAGCTCTCATCGAAGCGGTGTGGAATGCCGATGGCGAAAGCCTCCATTTTTAGAGTGCATACGATCAAATTTTTCTATAAATATGGCAATCAGCCTGGATGGACGTAACGAAATAAAAGAGCCCTTAAAAAACCCCACCTTGGAGGCCTTAGCAAAATTTGTTCCACAACTCTTTTTCAAGTTTTTTTCTTGTTTAGTGGAAAAGAATCTGTCGAATTTCCCATTTTTTTAAAGTTTTTTTAAACTCATAGAGACTGAGGTTTTTTATCTGGCTTTCGTGAGGAACCTCAAGATATTCGCAAAGGGAGACAAAAAGTCGACCATGAGAGACGATGAAGGGGGAAAAGTCTTTTGCAAAAGCGGTCTCAAGACCTTTTTGTAAACGAAAATTTATCGCTTCTAAACTCTCGACGGAGGGATCTATCGGCTTGGTAGGGTTTCTTTTTTCCTCCTCTTCGAAAGCATACATCATTTCACTTGGCTTGCCCTCCAGATACCCATAACCCCTCTCCTCAAATTCTTTCAAAGCGGTAAAACCAGCCATGGGATGGGTTTTTTTAAGAATTTCTGCGGTGGTACGTGCCCTCTTCAATGGAGAGGTAAAGATGTGTCCAATCGGGAGATGTAGCGATTTTTTTGCAAAATTTTCGGCCTCTTCTCTCCCTTTTTCGCTAAGAGCGATATCAGTTTTCCCCTGACACCGTTTTTCGAGATTCCACAACGTTTCGCCGTGTCTTAAAAAGAAAAATTGCATACGCCCCGATTTGTATGACGAAAATAATGTATGCGATTTTTAGGAAAAAAATCAAGAGATGCGGCGAAGACGACGGTTTTTTTTCCATTTACCAAAGGAAAAAAGGGTAGGGAGGAGCTGTTTTCGAAGCGATTCCAAAAGAAAAATTCCCCCTCCGGGGATAAGGGCAATTTTCCACTCGTCAAAGTCAAGGGGGTGGACGTTAAAGGCCATCTCGAGGACAGGGGTGTAAAGGATCGCAAGATGCAAAAAGATAGCGCTTATTACCCC
>RGXB01000187.1 GCA_010029555.1 bacterium | reverse complement strand
GCTTACGGGAGTCGCGCCTCACATTGAGATCCCCGGACCGCTCAATAAAATGGAAATTGGGGAAAAGCACCATAAATTTGCCCTCCCTTCTGACTCCATACCCGCAAGTTACGTAGACCAGATGTTGGACCTAAATCCCCTCGCCCGTGTACGCGCGAAGCGGGGCCAGCAGCAGCAACGTCTTTTCCTCTCCGAAAAAATCTTGAAACATCTTCAAAAGGCCTCCAAAGAGCGACAAAACAAATGGAAAAAAGGGGAAACTATCACCTACGAAGAGGAGAAAAAGCTCGTTTTGGACGAATCTTGCGAGGTGCTAAAACACTGGGCGAAATTTAAAGAGTCTAGCCTTCTTTATTAAAAATTTTTTGTCGCTTCCCCCCTTTTTTCTAAAAAACTTGGGTTGAAACCGCAAGGCTTTGAGCACTTGAAGTTTTTTGAGTTATCGAGGTATACTCCTCTTTAACTTTTTTAGGATTTGTTTATGTCTTTAAATGCGCCGGTCCGGGTCCGTATTGCCCCCTCTCCAACCGGATACCCCCATGTTGGCACCGCCTACATCGCTCTCATGAATCTTGCCTTCGCCAAACATCATGGTGGAGATTTTATTTTGAGGATTGAAGACACCGACCAATCGCGCAGCAGGCCTGTGTACGAGGAGAATATCTACAAAGCCCTGCATTGGGCAGGTATCGAATGGGACGAAGGCCCCGACAAAGGGGGGCCGTATGGTCCTTACCGCCAGTCTGAAAGAACCGCTATCTATCAAGAATACGCGCAGAAACTATTAGATCGGGGAATGGCCTATAAGTGTTTTGCCACCCCCCAAGAGCTCGAGCAGATGCGCCTCACCTCGAAAAGCGGATATAACAGGCTCTATAGAAACCTCACCCAAGAGGAGATCGATGAGCGTGTTTCCCGCAATGAAAAGTATACAGTAAGACTAAAAGTACCCCTGACCGGCGAACTCCACTTTGAGGACGGGATTATGGGAAAAATCGTGGTGAAATATGAGGAGATCGACGATCAAATCCTTTTAAAAGCTGACGGGTTTCCCACCTATCACCTGGCAAATGTTGTTGACGATCACTTGATGAAGATCACTCACGTCTTACGCGGAAGCGAGTGGCTCACATCGACCCCAAAGCACATTGTGATCTATAACGCTTTTGGTTGGACTCCGCCGACTTTTTATCACTTGCCCCTTCTCCTCGGTGCCGACGGGAAAAAACTCTCCAAACGTAAAAATCCTTGCTCTATCTTCTTTTTCAAGGACAGCGGATACATTCCAGAGGCGTTTTTAAATTTTCTCTCTTTGATGGGCTATAGCATGCCTAACGACGAGGAGATCTATACCCTAGACCACTTTTGTAAAACCTTTGATATCAAGCGGATCGGCTCATCGGGTGCTTTTTTTGATTTTCAGAAGTTGGATTGGATCAATCAACAATACTTGATGCGCACAACCGATCCTAAAGGCCTTTGGAAAAATATCTCCAACTGGGCATTTGAAGAGTCTAAAATGCTGCAATTGATGGAAATGGGGCGCACAAGAATCCGTACCTATTCGGAGTTCTTCGACCTTTTCCATTTCTTTTTTACAAATCATCTCGAGTTATCGCTGGAAAACATGGTCCCTAAAACCTTGTCTCAAGAGGGATCTGCAATGCTTATGCAAGCGGTCCTTTGGAGACTTGACGAAAGAGAGAGCTGGTCAAAAGAGAGCATTGAGGCAGTTTGTAAGGAATTTGTTGAACTTTTCGGGCTCAACCT
>RGXB01000186.1 GCA_010029555.1 bacterium | reverse complement strand
TCAGAATTGAAAATTGCAACCGCATACGAACTCGACGGGAATCGCATCACTTATTTCCCCACTGATGCTCGAGAGCTTGAACGCTGCAAACCTATTTACGAGACCCTTCAAGGCTGGAATGAGCCATTGACTGCTGCTTCAAAAATTTCAGATTTACCTGCCGCTGCAAGAAAATATGCTGATAGAATCGGTGAAATTCTTGAACTTCCTGTTAAGCTTATATCTGTAGGCCCTGAAAGGTCTCAGACGATTTTTACTGGTCGGGTTTAAAACGACTTTAGTTGCGGGAGTGCCTTCTTTGCCTAGGTCCCAGACTGTTCCGAAAACATCCAGTGCGGATTCCCCTTTGGCAGGACTCGATCCCTCCAGACTACCCGCACACATTGCAATAATAATGGATGGCAATGGCAGGTGGGCCAAACTTAAAGGTTTACCCAGAGTCGAAGGCCATTCGCAAGGCATGCAAACAGTTAGAACGATTGTCGAAGAATGCTCCCGACTTGGCATCCACCAACTCACCCTTTTTTGTTTCAGCAGCGAAAACTGGAAAAGGCCACAGCCTGAACTTGATTTTCTCATGCAGCTTTTGGAATGTTATCTGGTTCAAGAAAGACCTCTTCTTTTAGAAAAAAACATCCGCTTCAGCACCATTGGCAGAAAAGAAATGCTGCCTGATTCGGTCCAGCATGAAATTGATGAAACGGTCAGGCTGTGCAGAGATAACACAGGCATGGGATTATGCCTGGCAATCAATTACGGGGGCAGGCAGGAAATTGTTGATGCTGTCCAAAAAATCGCCTCCCTCGTCAAAGATGGATTGATTTCCGTCAACAGCATTGATGAATCGGTCATCTCCTCTTCTTTAAACACCACTGGCATGCCTGACCCTGATCTTCTCATTCGCACTGCGGGCGAAATGAGGGTCAGCAATTTTTTACTTTGGCAGATTTCCTATGCGGAAATATGGGTCACTGAAAAACCTTGGCCCGACTTCGATGTTTCAACCTTGAACGATGCCTTGCTTGATTATTCCAAACGCGAAAGGCGCTTCGGAGGCCTCAAAAGTTAATGCAATACCTAGCATTTTCTTCAAAGCTAATTTCCCCTTTTTCTGGTTTCAACCTACCATGAAAAAAAGAATCGTTGTTGGTATTCTACTTGTTATTGCAATATCCAGCGCCTTGGTTGCGGATCTTTTTATTGCGCCTTGGTATCCTTTTTTATTGCTCATATGCTTAAGCGGTGGGTTTTTAGCCACCAGAGAATTACTCGAATTATTCAAAAACTCCGCACTTACACCCAGCAGGAATTTTCTCTCCCTAGCTGTTTCCACAATTCTATTTTCAAACTGGATTCCCCACTTTAACTTACTTCCCCCTGCATATCATTCCTGGCAGATTACAGGGGGTACTGCCATTGCTTTTTACTTCGTTTTGATCTTGCTCGAAATGTTTAAATACCGTGCCCCGGGTTTTAGCACCAACAATCTATCCCTCTATGCTTTTGTTATTGTCTACCTTGGACTTTTACCCAGTTTCTTAATTCAACTCCGATGGATTGGTTCAGATACAAACCCCTACATTGGCCTTTATTGCTTGGGTATCACCATCACTGTTACCAAGTGCTGCGATATTGGAGCCTACTTTACAGGCAAGATGTTCGGAAATCATCTAATGACCCCTATACTAAGTCCAAAGAAGACTTGGGAGGGGTTCGCTGGGGGTATTTTGTTTTCTTATGCAATTGCTTTTTTATGGACTAAAATTTTCC
>RGXB01000185.1 GCA_010029555.1 bacterium | reverse complement strand
GTACCACCACCGTCGCAACCTTGATATCTCTGCCTGAAAAGTAGTAGGCATCAACGAATGTATCTAGAAAAGTTTTTGAAAGCATTATTAGATTTGGTTTCGGACATTTCAACTTTAATCAGTTATGCAATGATTACAATCGAGTGGAAAAATTTACCTAGGGTAGCAGTTGGTGTGACTTTAAATCCTGATTTTATTCAATGCCCTAACAGTCAGATGTATGGCACTTGGTTTGACGGATTTATTCCTTTTTCTTAACCGGGGAAATCTGCAACTTTGCGAGATCATTAAATAAAGCCGTTCTATTCTTAACAAACAAGCTGGGATCACTTTTGCCTCCCGAAATTAAAACTTTCTGGGCAAATTGATATGCCTTAATCCCATCAGACCCCTTCTCTTTCACAAATCGATGTAAATTTATCTCAATGTATGACTTGTCGGGAGCGGCAAGCCATGCTTCAAAAACAACATCGGTATCGTCCTTTCCACTATCAGGTTTATTAAATACTTTGACATCTTTAGTTAGCAGCGGTCGGATCATTTTCAGCCAAGGTTTAGCAGCATCCCCAATGTCCTTGGCATTCGTCCATTGACGGACCGCTATAAGCGTAGTCCATGAATCAAGGTTCTGGCCTGCAGGAACATACTCGTTTGTGATAGAGTCATCTTTACCAAGCTCCACGGAAGCAAGATGGTACTTCACACCGGCAAACTGCAAGTTTGCTGGCTCATCTCCTTGAAGGATCATATGGAAGCCAAGAAATAGTATAGTGATAATGGTGATTGTCTTCATTGAATTTTGTCTAATTAAGGTTTTCTAAACTCGGATAATATTGCCTTTACCTCGAAGCCAATCCAGCTTCTGCGAGATATCAAGAAACATCCCAAACAAACATTCCAAAAGTTAAACTGAAGGAATGGGGTAGTCAAGTATTTTTGCATTTATCTGTCTCCGTGTTGTACTCACCTCCGCTTAGGAATAAATCTGTAAACAAAAAGAAAAGGGTTGAAAGGAGAGGGGTCAATCCCTCCGGTCTTATTGCCTAAAGTGTGGACTTTCAGAAGAAGCATTTCATTACTGGCCCAAGTAATTACCCTGCAAATTAAAATCAAAACTAAACCAGTTCACAGCCCCAACCTTTGTTCCAATTAGTTTGCCCTAGGCAGAAACCCTGATTCTTCATTTGCTACGAATCAAGGTGAAAAGTAATTGGCTATTCTGTTAAGCATCACTGCCGCCTGTCAACAGTTCGAAATCAATCTCAGAACTTGTCTGCAGGGTACTCTGACCAAGTTGCCTGCTATTCCTGAAGAGCAACTCCAAACCTTTTGCTAATAAAATAATTTAAAACCCATTGTGAATTCGTTTTTTGGAACCTATGCTTTTCATAACAAATACATGCAGATTTACAAAAGCAGTGCGAAAGGCACATTTCTAATTTCTGGCAGTTAAACACTTCTTGCGAATTAAATATATAATATCATTTGTATTCAAGCGTTTTTACATTCATCAGGTAAGGACAATGTAAGACGCATGAGGAGGTTCAATATGCACCAAAAATCAAAGACATGCTTGATTGGGGCAGCATTATTAATACTCTGTTTCAGCTTGTTTGCTCTTCCCTCCCTTGCACAGACCAACCCCTTGCAACTGATGGTAATGGAAGAAGGAGGAAAGGCTACGAGTTTAAAGGACCTTTCCGCTGGTAAAGACCTGATGGTGGTTCTGTTTCTGGGTGCTGACTGTCCCTTGTCACAAAAGGCGTTAAC
>RGXB01000184.1 GCA_010029555.1 bacterium | reverse complement strand
GTGAGCCATCCCGATAACAAGATCGGTCAAACCGCACGATTTGCCCATTTTGACCAAACACTCCAGCATAGGGATCAGACTCTCTGCCCCCTCTAATGAGAATCGCTTCTTGCCCATGTGCCTTTTATGTAAAAAGCTCTCGAAACTTTCCGCCCTTTTGAGATTCATAAAGATCTCTTTGGATTCCCTTTCGTCAATTTGAGCCTGGTACTCTTCACGTAAATAGCGGTCAATTTCCCGAATCACAAGGGGAGAATCCTGCAAATGCATATACTCAAAACCGACATTCCCCGTATATCGGCTTTTTAAAACCTCAAGCAAAAAAGATAGCGGAGCTGTTGGTTGCGGCAAGATATCGAAAGTGGGGACCTCTTTTTCAAGGTCTTTTGTATCCAGTTTGTGTTCTTTAAGGGTGAGCTCTAAAGGCGTCAAGGGGAGCTGGCTTAGAGGGTTTGTGGTGGCCTTATAGTGGCCACACCGCTTGTAGTGATCTACCAGCCGATAAACGTTGAAAGAAAGATCAGGAACCTCTTTCGAATAGTGCAAGGATGTGGTCATGCCATGGTAAGCAAACTCCACCCCTTTAAAAAAAAGAGCTTGGTCTTTAGGGACGCTTTCGGGGTCTTTAAGATACTCCTCAAAGGCCCTCTCCAGATATTCCTGACTTAAGAAAAAAAGCTCGCTCATCCCCCAAAAAACCCTTCTTAATTGTCTATTCCTCCCTCCATAGCAAAAAACTCAATTTACCAAAATAAACTTCTTCCCCGTCCACAAAAAGGGAAAATATGTATTCTTTTTTACAATCTAAGCTTACTGAGCAATAGTTCTATTTTTTTAAACGATTTTCGGTTAGACTAGTATGGTCTTTTATAGGGCGTGTGCTCACAAGCTTAAGGGG
The DNA here is from genome assembly GCA_010029555.1 of bacterium. GTDB lineage: Bacteria > Chlamydiota > Chlamydiia > Chlamydiales > RGXB01 > RGXB01. The sequence goes on along the minus strand of RGXB01000184.1, from coordinate 872 downwards.
TTGAATAAACGATGCAAAGTACTCTATTACGCGAGGTTTCGCGTACATTTGCTTTAACTATCCCTCTTTTGAACGCCCCTTTGATTCCGGTAATCACCGATGCCTACCTCTTTTTAAGAATTTTGGACACCATTGAAGACGAAGAGGCTCTTGAATTTGAGGATCAAAAAAAATTTATAAAGATATGGATTGAATCGCTCCATAATCCTGAAACTTTGCCCGAATTTATTCAGCAGATCGTCCCCCTACTCACCAAAAGCACAAAAAGGGGGGAGCTTCAGCTGGTACAAGACGCCTCTATTCTTATCGAAAGAATCCTTACCTACGACAAAACAATACAAGAAAGCATCTATCGGGTAGGAAAGGTGATGGGTAACGGAATGCTGAAATTTTTGGAGCGAAAAGGGGGCGATAGAGTCCGCACGATCCAAGAGTTGGAGGAGTATTGTTATTACGTCGCCGGATGCGTAGGGGAAATGTTGACCGAAATTTTTTGTTTTGTGGGAAAATTCGACCAAGCAAAAGGGGCTCTTCTTTTGTCATCTGTGGACTTTGGCAAAGGGCTACAGCTTACTAATATCCTGAAAGACGTGGAGCAAGACAGAGAAAGGGGGGTAGAGTGGATTCCCCTACCTCTAAGATCAGAAACCGGCTTTGATAATCTCATTGAAAAAACACGCGGTTATCTTCATAAAGCATTGGATTTCATTTGTTTACTCCCTTCCCATGAACGTCAAATCCGTCGATTTTGTCTCATCAATGCACTTCTTGCCCTATCGACTTTACGTACGTTGGCAAACGGGGGGAAAAAAATTTCTAAATTTACTGTATATTCGCACCTGTTCCTCTCAAAAATCGCCTGTTTTTCCAAT
>RGXB01000183.1 GCA_010029555.1 bacterium | reverse complement strand
CGATCGTAATATCGATATTTTTAAGGTGATTTTGCGTCGCATTTTTTACCTCGATATGGGTAATAGGTTTTTCATCGCTCACCACCTGATGCGTGTAAAATTGAAGAGAGTCGTTTAAGGCGTCCTTCACAAATTGCCCTGTTAGAGAGCTTTTTTCACTCAACATCTCCGGGGTGCCCTCTCCCATGATAAAGCCACCCTCTTTTCCCCCTTTAGGTCCTAAATCGATGATCCAGTCGGCTATCTTGATCAGGTCAAGATTGTGCTCAATCACTACAACAGTGTTTTGTTTATCAACAAGCCTCTCTAGAATTTTGATCATTTTTTTGATGTCATCAAAGTGCAAACCCGTAGAGGGCTCGTCAAGAAGATACAACGTTTTAGAGGTGCTGGGTCGAGAAAGCTCTTTGGCCAGCTTGATTCGCTGGGCTTCACCCCCCGATAGAGTGGTGGATGACTGGCCAATTTTCATATAGCCCAAACCCACTTGCTGAAGAGTTTCGAGTTTTTTGGCAATCATCGGGATTGCAGCAAAAAGGGTAAGCGCCTCATCAACACTTAGTTCTAGAACCTCATAGATATTTTTCCCTTTAAACTTGACGGACAGAGTTCTTGGATCAAATCGCTCTCCGGCACAATGGGGGCACTCCACCCAGCTATCCTCCAAAAAGTCCATATCAATCCGGATGAGACCCATCCCTTTGCAAGTAAGACAGGAGCCCTCTTTGACATTGAAACTGAAACGTCCTGCTTTGAATCCTAAGGCCAGACTTTCGGGTAGGGAGGCAAATAAATCCCGGATGGCATCGAAGACTTTGATATAGGTTGCCGGGTTAGATCTAGGGGTTTTCCCAATAGGTTGTTGATCGATCATGATCACCTTATCGAGCTGCTCTAACCCCTCTATCCCTGCATAAGCACCATGAGAAAGTCTCGACTGCATCAAGTGGTTGCTCGCTACAGGGTAGAGGATATCATTTACCAGTGAGGACTTTCCCGATCCGGAGACCCCTGTCACGGCACAAAAAACACCTAAGGGGAAGGCCACATCGATATTTTTTAGATTATGGTGGGATGCCCCTTTGATTTGAAGAAATCCTGTGGGTTTTCTCCTTTTTTTAGGGATGGGAATCTGACTGCTTCGACTAAGATATTTTCCGGTAATCGATTCCTTAGCTTCCATCAGATCTTGAACCTTTCCAAAACCGACAATTCGTCCCCCTGCTTCGCCGCCGTAGGGTCCCACATCGACGATTGTATCGGCATGGCGAATCGTCTCCTCGTCATGTTCGACAACAATTACGGTATTACCTTGTTGGGTAAGGTTCCTCAAAGTTTTTAAAAGTTTGAGATTATCGGCTGGATGAAGACCAATACTCGGTTCATCCAAGATATAGGTTGTTCCCACCAGCCCCTGACCTAACTGTGAGGCCAGCCGTACTCTTTGCGCTTCTCCACCACTTAATGTGGAGGAGGTTCTCTCTAGCGAGAGGTAGCCCACTCCGACATCGATAAGAAAAAAGAGTCTTCTTTGTATTTCGCGAATCAGCTCCTGGGCAATCGGGACGTCTAAAGGATCTAGAGTACAATTCAAGAAAAATTCTTGGAGCTCTAAGAGGGAATAAAAAGTAAGCTCATGGATCATCTTGCCATGAAAAAGGGTCACTCGCGGGAAGCGATCGATGCGCGCGCCTTGACATGCCGAACAGGGGATATCGATTACAAACTCTTTTAGCTTCTCTTTGTACTGATCGCTTTTTGCCTCATTATA
>RGXB01000182.1 GCA_010029555.1 bacterium | reverse complement strand
GATCAGGAATTTGTCTACCTGCCATTGCAAGAAGATTATTATGGACATCATAGATTGGAACTATCAATCTTCCTCTTAGTAAGGGAAATTCATATCTTGAATAGACAGGGCAAAATCCTATAAGATTTTGATCAATCAGCTTCTTAGATAGTTTACGAGACTTATAATATTTTTGTGCAGATGTATTTTCATAGAAATTTCTTACAAATTGATCATAGTTAATTTCTCTATTAGACATAAGACCATTTTATCACAAAAAGGGGTAGTAGGAACGTTTAAAACACTAGGAGATCCAGGCGAGACAATTCCAGCATTTGTCAAAAGGACTCAAGGTGCACCAAAAAGAGGACGATGATATGTAACCACAAAAAAAGATTGAGTAGCAACTATGCATTTTACTATTCGGGTTTCGACTAATGCATACACCCAACAAATACCCGCTGTTGGGTCCACCATGGCTCCGACTATTCTCCCTTTTCCGATGAGCGGAAAATTTAGGTGTCGGATCGTCGGATATGAGTTTCTTTGCACTGATCTTCACACTTGTTCGGTCGTCAAAGTTGTGTCTAGGGCACTGCTGAACCCTATGCAACCAGACAAAGTGTTTCAGTTTATCCCCGACCGCTCTACCAATGCACTAACAGACTTTCATCAACCTTCACGTGTCTTCAGCGGGTCAGGTTGGTGGCCCGTCGAACTGCACAACTCGATCGATGTGAAGGTCGTTCCCGACGAAGATTTTACTACTAACCAACTTGGTCCGTTTGTTTTTTTGCTGCACCTCGATTTGGAGAAGTTTCCCGAGGAGAATGCTCACCGGATGAAGTGACGATCCGATCAAACTGCTTAAAATACTTGTATCCTTTCGGCGCTTTGGCGTTGACGTGCAGGAACGAGTTGGGTTTGTCATAGGCCGCATACTCGTATAGCGGCTCGATCTTCACACCTTCGGTCAGATCGTTTAAAAAACACTTTTTCTCTGCGGCGCAAGCCGTCTGGAACATACTGATGCAGTCCAAATTTGATCTTAATAAAGTATTGAGCGCGTTATATTTTTGGGTTAAAATAATTACTGTCGCCCTTTTATGCCGGTGGCAGGTAATCAGGCGGTTCAGCTCGCTACCTTTTAGCATACGCGGAGGCAGGTCGGCCAGGCAGTCATCGAAAATTACCAAAAAGTTGGGCAACGGGTCCTTATCCTTCTTGGCATCGTCGATCTCCGCCTCGCAGTCCTCGATGATCGCTTTTATCGCACCGTCCGAGTACTCCTCGATGTGCTGGTCCTTGATTTCTTTCAACATGCGATCAAATTTCGGGTCACGTTTGGCCGTCGGGCTAATAAGCCAGATTTTATCAAAGTGTCCCCGAAACTCGTGCTCTAAAATATTTAACAGCAAAGTGCTCTTGCCCGACCCTTTACCGCCGCTAATACACCACGTGAACGCCGACTTTGGAAACGGGCCTTTTCCACCATCCACCTGACTATCGAGCGCCTTGAGACGTTTTGTAAGCTTTGAAGGCTCGGTTTTGATTGACATGAATTCGAAAACCGTCGCTATAAAATCTGACAAGCCGTCTAGTGTCCCTGCAAAAACCTTTTTTTTCAACTACCCGACCACCAACCCCATTACATTTTTTGACAAGAAGGGCGCTCCGTCCGAAAAGCCCCCCTCCATCGCCGTGGACTTTGAGGAGCAGAAAGAAAAAGAGAAGGAGGTGCCAGCGTATTATCAGAAAAAAAAACGCAAAGAAAAAATGAGACATAACAAGGTGTCAGAATTAATTAAGTCCGATAAATTT
>RGXB01000181.1 GCA_010029555.1 bacterium | reverse complement strand
TTTTGTCGCATGCAATGCATCGGTTACACGGTCTTTTTTCTCCTTGACTTCGACTTCGGTAGCGCCACCCACTTTAATCACGGCCACACCACCCGAGAGTTTTCCTAGGCGTTCTTGCAGTTTCTCTTTGTCATAGTCGGAGGTTGCCTGAGCAATTTGCTGGCGTATCATGCCACAGTGGCCCTCAATCGCCCCTTTGTCCCCATGCCCATGAATGATTGTAGTGTGATCTTTAGTCGAAACTACTTTTTTGGCGCGCCCAAGCATTTCCAAAGTGGTATTTTCTAATTTGAAACCGGCCTCTTCAGCAATTACGGTACCACCTGTAAGGATCGCGATATCTTCAAGCATCGCTTTACGGCGATCCCCGAATCCAGGAGCCTTTACTGCATTCACCTTGATAGTACCACGTACTTTATTGATCACAAGGGTGCTCAAAGCCTCTGATTCAATATCTTCGGCTATAATTAAGAGCGGTTTACCTGTTTCGGCAACGGCTTGCAGAGGGGTCAAAAGATCTTTGATAGAGGAGATCTTCTTGTCATGGATAAGGATGAATACATCCTCATGAAGCACCTGTTGCGTTTCGGTCTCGTTGATAAGATAGGGGGAGACATAACCGCGGTCAAATTGCATCCCTTCAACGATGTCAAGTTCGTTTTCAAGACCTTTGGCCTCTTCGACGGTGATCACACCGTCCTTACCCACTTTTTTCATCGCCTTGGAAACTTGTTCTCCAATCTCCGTCTCACCGTTTGCCGAAAGGGTTGCGACTTGTGCAATCTCTTCTGATGTGGAGACGGGTCGAGAAATTTTAGTAAGCTCCTCTACTACGACTCTTACAGCCTTCTCAATCCCTTTCTTAACAAGGTTTGGGCTGGAGCCTGCACTCACCGCCTTGAAACCCTCTTCATAAATCGAGCGGGTAAGTACGGTCGCCGTTGTCGTTCCGTCACCGGCAACATCGTTCGATTTTGAGGAGGCCTCACGTACGAGTTGGGCGCCGAGATTCTCGACAGCATCCGGAAGCGTAATCTCTTTGGCAACGGTCACGCCGTCTTTTGTGATTAGAGGGGCGCCGTAGGAGCGCTCAATGATCACGTTGCGCCCTTTGGGGCCCAGAGTCACTTTCACCGCATCGGCAAGTTTATCAACCCCTCTTTTGACGCGGCGTCTAGCCTCGTCACTAAAATGTAGCTCTTTTGCATCAGCCATTTGGTCACCAGTGTTATAAAATTCCTAAAATATCGTCTTGGCGCAAGATTAAATAATTTTTTTCCTCTATGCGCACTTCGGTTCCGCCATATTTGGTAAAAAGGACCGTGTCACCCTCTTTTACCTGCATAGATTCGTCTTTCTTTCCAGGACCCGCTTTCAAGACTTTCCCTTTTTGAGGTTTACTCTTTGCGCTGTCTGGTATGATAATTCCTTTTTTTACATCCTCTTCCTCGATGATCTCGATCAGGAGGCGATCGCTAAGTGGTTTAAAACGCATAAAGGTTTCCCTTGGTGTTTTTGAAATTTGTTAAAGATGTTAACAAGGGGGGGAATTTTTCGCAATAAATTTAGCAGTTACTATTTTCAATTGCTAACAGCTTAAATATCTAGAAAACTCTTGTTTAGGGATTGTCTTTTTTTCACGAATTTAAGAAGATGACGTTTATGAATGATCACGATGATATATCAAGGTGGGATCTTAAGCCGCTTTACAATGACGAGAGGGCTTGGGACCAAAACTATGACATAATGTTAAAGCAGGGTTTTAACGCAGTCCTCCGTTTTCGAGGGGAGTTAGCGAAA
>RGXB01000019.1 GCA_010029555.1 bacterium | reverse complement strand
ATCTGGAGTTACCTCTAGTGAGATCCTCGCAGTTACCTTTACAAACAAAGCGGCTGAAGAGATGCGTCAAAGAATTTTAGCTATCTCCTCAAGACCCCCTTTAATCACAACATTCCACTCCTTTGGTGCGCGGTTTTTAAGAGAATCCATTGAGCATCTGGGGTTCCCCTCAAGTTTTTCCATTTACGACGAGGATGATACGAACTCCTTATTAAAGGAGTGCTTCAAAGAGTTGGATATGAAGCCCGAAAAGGGGCATCTCAAAGACATGCGCCAAGCGATCTCAGATGCAAAAAACGCCCTTTTACTACCGCTCGATTTTCAGCATCAACGGGGAAAGGACCACTTTTACCAAGTCTACTCTCAGTATCAAAATCGTTTGAAAGAGTGTAGCGCCGTGGATTTTGATGATCTTTTATTGCTACCTGTTTTTCTTTTAAGAGATAAGACGAGTCTCAAGGAGGAGATTCAAAATCGATTTAAATACATTCTGATTGATGAGTACCAAGATACCAATCATGCCCAATACTCACTAACAAAACTTCTAGTGGATAAGCACTCTAACCTTTTTGTAGTTGGAGACCCGGACCAATCGATCTACTCCTGGAGAGGGGCAAGCATCCAAAACATTTTAGGCTTTGAAGAGGATTTTCCCAACGCTAAAGTGATCAAGCTGGAACAAAACTACCGCTCTACCGGTCATATTCTTAAAGCGGCTAATGCTCTGATTGCCCACAATAAAGGGCGTTATGAAAAAAATCTTTGGAGCGCTGTGGGAGATGGGGAAAAAATCCAGGTGCGCTCTTTTTTTGATGAAAGGGAGGAGGCGCAGTATATCGCTAGAGAGGTAGACGCCCTCATTGATCAAGGGCAAGACCCGGGTAGCATCGCCCTTTTGTATCGCACAAATGCTCAGTCGCGCAGCCTTGAAGATGCCCTTTTACGTCTACGCATCCCTTATACGATTGTTGGAGGTTTATCCTTTTATGAAAGAAAAGAGATCAAAGATCTTTTAGCTTATCTTAGGCTCACCGTATCCAAAAATGACTTTGTAGCTTTTCAAAGGGTAATCAATGTCCCCAAAAGAGGAATAGGAAATGCAGCTTTGGAAAAAATTAAAGAGATGCAGCAGCAGACTTTAACTACCCTGATTGATCTATTGCAAAATAGCCAGAATCTCCCCCTTTCGGCTAAACAAAAACAGGAGCTGGACAAGTTCTATTTTCTTTTGCAATCAGTGCATACAATCCCCTCCATCTCACAAAAAATAACAAAAATCCTGCACGATACCGGCTATTTGGAGTTCCTCAAAGAGGACAAAGAGACCTATCAAGACCGTAAAGAAAACGTCGAGGCCTTAATCGCCAAAGCTATCGAGTGGGAGAAAGAAAATTCGGATTTAAGCCTAATCGATTTTTTGGAGGAGCTCTCTTTAAAGCAAAAATTTGATGAAGCCCACTCCATGGACCCTAAGATCTTTTTAATGACTCTTCATAACTCCAAAGGGCTGGAATTTCACACCTGTTTTATTCCGGGCGTGGAGGAGGATATCCTGCCACATATCAATTCTAAAATGGAATTACCCGATCTTGAAGAGGAGCGAAGGCTTTTTTATGTAGGGATGACGCGGGCTGAACGAAGGTTGACTCTCACTAGCACCGCCTTCCGTTTTCTTTGGGGAATCTCCAGACCCATGAAAAAAAGTCGCTTTCTTGAAGAGCTCCCTTTAGAGCATCTTCAGGTATCAGCTAAGCCTAGAGCGTACTTTTGAAAAGAGATTTTTTAAAGATCGATAGATAAAAAACCCCTTAGGTAAAAATTTCAAAAAGCTCTTCCAAAAGAATCTGTTCCTTATGATAGTAACTTTTTGTCGTTTGCTTTAAATCCACTGGAAATACAAAAGTGGCACTCTCTACCCTGTCTCTGATTTTGTAGGGTCGTATAAATCGATTCAATGGAAACGAGGGGATATGGACCGGGGTAATCCCTTTTTTTCTTAGTATTGCACCGACCAATATCTCCTCGTCCAGATATTTATTTGTTCCTAAAGCCTCAACAAATGAGGGCGAGTTTGCAAGAAATTTAGCCGACTGTTTTCCCAAAAGACAAAAAGAGTGGTCCACAAAATCCCCATTGCATCTCCCGTTTTCATAGTGGAGAACGTTTCCCAAATACAGTGTGGGATCGTCGTATTTTTCAAGGATATTTTTCAGCTTTGGCATCACTAGAAAAGAGCGGATATCAGCCTGAATAACATAATCAAAAGCCTCTAACCTATTTTGCAAAATATGTAGGGATTCGATCCATCCCCAACTCGTCTGCCATAACGCCTCTTTGGGTCTCTTTAGAAATAGGCTATCTTCCTCAATGGCGTAGATAGCCGTAAGATCCCACTTGCGATGAACATAGTAGATCTCAAAATCCTCTTTATGATCCTCAAAAGACTTTTGCCAAATTTTTTTATGTATTCGATCTCTGTGTGTATCTTCCGAACAAAAGAGGAGAACTAGCCCCTTCTTTGTCTTTGAAACGGCATTTCCCTCACTAGTTACGCATAAGATCCAAAAAAACAGCTTAAGATTGGTAATAAAAAATTTCATAGAGCTCTCTATGGATTGTCCTTTCAAAAATGTGTCTTGTCTCCTGATTGAGCTTGATGCGAAAATGGAATGTCTCTTGAGAAATAGAGCCCAGAACCTTATAGGGGGAAACAAATCGTTCGAAATAAAAACTATAGAATGGTGTTAACCCCACACCCTTTTCTTTACAAACTTTGCCCAGAAGTAGGTCATCTGCGTAGTACACCCCGTAGGGCTTGCCCATCAAGTTTTCTCCTGTTTTGATCAAGTGCTTTGCCATATCGATGGAAAATATAGGGCAAGCACCACTGGCATAGAGGAGGTGGTTTCCTCTGATCGCCTCATAATCTTGGTAAAAAAGAGGGTGTCCTGCATAAAAATTCTCTTTTTTTTGTTTTGATAAATAGTTTTTCAACCTGCTAAGAACGAGAAAACTCGAAAGATTGGGCCGTATCACAAAGTCAAATGCATCAAAACGATCTTCAAAATATTTCAACGCAAGGAGTGTTTTATCAAATATTCCTGGTATATAGGACTCCTCCCCTTGTATTTTCAAAACATCCCCTTCTACTTTGTAAGAGGTAGTTAACTGGGGATCAAATTCTATAAAGTAGCTTTCAAAATCCTCCGAAAAAGCATGCATATACCTTCTCCAGGAGGTTTTATGGGAGCGATAAACTTTCTCATTATCGCTAGAAATTACTAGGATTAGCGCTTTTCTTTTGTCCTGCTGTTGTGCCTCTAAAGGAAAAAGAGAACTTAAGAAAATACCTAAAAAAATCGCATAAAACAAATTCAAATTTAAAACAAAAGATTGCTAAATAGTTTAAAAATTAACATTATTGAATATTAACATTCAATTTCTGTTTCATCGAGGGTTTTTTTATGGGTCTCTTTTCGCTAAGGATTCTTTTTTTTATAAGTTTCTTCTGTTTAAAACCCTCTATCTATGCTTTGAACTCGGTAAAAAACCCTCAAGAAATCACCGTGGTTGGGACGGGATACGTGGGTTTGGTTTTGGGGACTTGTCTTGCAGAAATTGGGCACAAGGTGACCTGCTGTGATGTAGATTTCCAAAAAATTTCCTCTTTGCAACAGGGTCAAATCCCTATTTATGAAATAGGGCTAGAAGAGCTTGTGAAGAAAAATTTCGCCCAGAATCGCCTTTTTTTTACCACCTCTTTAGAAAATGCCGTTCGCGAAAGCAACGTCATTTTTATTACTGTGGGAACTCCCGAAACTTTGAGCGGGGAAGCTAACCTTGAATATGTGTTTGCTGTAGCAAAGATGATAGGGGAAAATCTTCGTACTTTTAAGACCGTTTTTGTAAAAAGCACTGTACCGATGGGTACAGTGCTAAAAATAAAAGAGGTGATTGGGGAACACAACACAGCAAAGACCCCATTTTCTATTGGTTATGCCCCTGAATTTCTACGTGAGGGCTCCTCGGTGCACGATTTTATGCACCCCGATCGTGTAGTGATTGGAGCTGAGGATCCACAAACCTCACAACTTTTTACCGAAATCGTCCAACCGATTTTGGACGATGGAGCCAAAATTTGCACCACCTCCATAGCCTCTGCAGAAATGATCAAATATGCCTCTAACTCTTTTTTAGCGGTAAAAATTTCCTTCATAAATGAGATTGCAAATTTCTGTGAAGAAATAGGGGCCGATGTGGAGGAGGTAGCTTTAGGGATAGGATTAGATAAAAGAATAGGGCAGAGTTTTCTTAAACCTGGTCCTGGCTATGGTGGATCGTGCTTTCCAAAGGACACACTAGCATTTCTAAAAACTGCCCAGAAAAATGGTGTGGATCTAAGTATCATTGAGGCGGCAGTGGGTTCCAACAACCGCCGTTGCGACAAAATTCTTTTGCGGCTCGAAAGTGCCCTAGGCTCTCTTGAGGGTAAAAAAATCGCCCTACTAGGTCTTGCTTTTAAAGAATTAACCGATGACGTTAGAGAATCTCCCTCTTTAAAGATGATCGAGAAACTTCAGGAGAAAAAAGCTTTTGTAACCAGTTTTGATCCTATAGCCTCAACAAATGCCCTTAAGTTTTTTCCCAATCTAGCTATTGCATCCACCCTATATGAAGTTTTTAGAGAGTGCGACGCCATTGTAGTTGCTACCCCCTGGAGCCTTTTTACCCAAATCGACTGGAAAAAGGTAAAAGAGGTGTCTAAGGCTTCGGTTGTCTTTGATACCAGAAATATCCTTGATCGCAAAGAGATAGAACAAGCGGGATTTTTCTACATCGGAATAGGTAAAAGGGGATAAAAGCTCATCAAGCCCTTTTTTAAACTTCCTTTCTAATCCATAGAGCCTATACTCGTGGAGTTTAATGATTTGGCTTATTCCCCTTTTACATGGTCTTGGGCATCTGACTTTTCCTATCGGAAAACAGCTTGTGGCTTATGCAGATCCGATTTTTACTGTAGGGGTAAGAATGCTTTTAGCTGGGCTTCTCCTTTTGGGAGGGCTTTTGCTAAAGGGATTCCAATCGATCAAAATTTCCTCAACGGAGGCGATATCCCTTTTCATTCTTTCTTTGTTTAGCATCTATTTTAACAATCTTTGTGAGTACTTAAGCCTAAAGTACCTCTCCACGGCTAAAACCTGCTTTTTCTACAGCATGTCACCCTGCGTATGCGTTCTTATATCCTGCTTATTGTCCTTTATCTTTTTAAAAGAGAAGATGACGATAATCAAATGGTTGGGCGTGGGGGTTGCTATTGTCGGTTTTTTACCTGTATTGATGATTCAAAACGGCCAAGAGGCCCCTTTCAAAATCGATGCGCTCTTCTCTTGGCCCTCGATTGCAGCCGTCGCGGGCTCTTTTTGCGGAGTTTACGGCTGGATTTTAATGAGATTGCTTCTCAAAGATCAACATATGTGCCTGGTAAAAATAAATGCTTACAGCATGCTTTTTGGGGGCCTACTTGCGCTAATAACCTCTTTTTTTATTGAGCAAGGCCCCCTTCAACAGTGGGCAAATCTTGAGTGTAAACCTTACTTTGGATGGATGATCTTAATCATTTAAGTATCGAATATCCTCTGCTCTAATCTTTATGGATATCTTTTGAAAAGGTTTTCTGAGACCTTGATCTCCTTTTTTGACCTATTAAGCCCCCTATTTGCCACTATAAACGCCTACCTTTTCCACAGCGAACCGTTTCACCCTATCATTTTACTCAGTACAGCTGTGGTCTCATTTGGGCTATTGATTGTCTACCGTATCGAGGTAAAACAGGGCTACGTCTTGAGTTTCAAACCCTCTCAAGCTCCCTCGTAGGTCCTTTTTATCAAAAGGCCCCTTTGGCAACTTTTATAAAAAAATATGAAGTGTTACTCAAGCAGAATGGTGCAAAAACACTCTCGATTACACGCCTGCTTGATAGACCCTAACTAAAGAATCTTCCTCTAAAAGATCGATCGAAAGGGGGGTTAAAGGTATGTTTGAAGGGGGGATCTCCCTATTTTTGCTTTGCACCCAAACCAGACTATTTTTAACTAATCTCCCCTTTAAATCTTGAAGTCTTTCCATAAAAGGCTCTCTGCCGATATTGAAATCTAAAATAAGGATGTCGATTTTTTCCGGGAGTTCTTTTATTTTGGTTGTTTCCAGATAAAACGAATTCAAATGGAATCGGTTCAAACACTTTTGCAATTTTTTTTGCAAATAAGCCTCTTTTTTGTTTTCCAAAGCAGTGAAGTGGTAGACTTTCCCATCACCAAAATAGCGCAAAAAGTAGGCACACATAAAGGGATACATTGTGTTGGAATTTCCCAAAACCACGATATTTTTTGGTACAACGAGCTTCATAAGATCTGCAAATACCAGTGCTTCCGTATGCAGAAATGTATCTGATTCTTTCTCCATAAAACGCTCTAAAACCCTGAAATATGGGGTAAATCCGATGATTCTCTCGACTTTAGGGTTTGCCTCTATATTCAAATAAAAAAGAGGAAATAGAACTAAAATGTTAAAAAAAAAGCTCATGGATTGACCTTTTCCATCGAATTTTTTAAAGAATCCAAATCGGCTTTCAAAAGTTTGATGCCGCTGTCGTTTTCTCCAACTGCTAAAAGCACCAATCGAGTCTCTTTATCGTATACGCAGCCAGAGGGGTAGATCACCATTTTATCAAAACAGCGGACTCTTTTAGTAGAAAACGCCCCCTCATAGAGAAGTGGAAAACGGCTTATTTTGTCAAAATGGAGCGAGGGTTTTACTGCAAATGTCACTAAACCACCCACATAGAAAAAACTTTTCCGATCTTCATAATTGTTCACCGGAGTTTTGATTTTGAAATAGGAGTGAAAAAAAGCCCAGAAGCGGTCATCAGCGTAAAATACGGGGGCACCGCCTCTTAGAAACCCATATTTTTTAAGCCACGCAAAGGGATAATTCCCCCCCATTTTTTCGGTTCCATAGGGTTCTACAACAATTTTTTGGTCGATAAAATCGATCGTAAATAGAGAAAGATCATCGAAACTGTAGATAAATCCAAGTCTCTGTTTCTCTCCCTCATCAAATACAATCGGAGTCCAGTTCTTTTCGACTCTCCTTTTTCCTCCCGGGATAAAATAGAGGGTTTCCACTTTTAGGCTTTCTTCATCCAAAACGGCTAATTTCATTTTCCTTTTGAGAGAATCTTGGAAATCAATGTCGTTATAAAAAACGTAAATTTTTCCCCCATAAGAGACCGCCCGAGGATCCTCCGCATAGGAGCTTTTAAGGTCTAAAAACCTCGGTTTGGATATCACCTCAAGCTCTTTTGAAAGTTGGCAATACCCTATGTAAGTACAACCACCAAACTTTTTTTCGTGAAAAAAATGTTCTTCTTTCTCGTCATAACGAAAAAAAAGGGTGTAGCCCCCTTTTGAAGCGACAATAGAGGGGTTATATGTATTTTTATGTCGGGGGATATCGATCTTCTTTACAGAAAAAAAAATCCCCTCATTTGCTTCAAGACACTCTTTTTGTTGCAAAATTGGGCTATCGATTGCAATTGTCATCGCAAAAAGAGCCGAACCAAGCCAAATATTCATAAATAACATAATCATCGTACTCTCACCCAAAAGTTTTTTCAAAAAATTGGATAAATTCCTCCACAAAAGGGCCTCGCTCAATATCGTATCGGGTCGCCCAATCGCGCAATTTTTCATTTCCATCTAGAATCATATTTTTTTGGATAAAGATTTTTTTCAGAAGCTCCTTTAGCTCCTCTTTATTAGAGCGCTGCATATTGCCCATATTAAAAATATTATAACCTAAAGAATACACAGCTTTAATATTCTCTTGTTTACAAAGGACAAACGCCAAACCCGAATCGGCTATAGTGATTTGCCCGGTATTTCTAGAAACTATGGTGGGTATTCCTAAAGCCATCGCCTCCCGAGGCTGAATACTAAACCCCTCACCCCATGAGGGCGAGACGTAACAATCCAGCGACTCGAAGGCCTCAATATACGCCCTTGGGGGCTTAGGGCCCGATTCTATTTTCACATTTTTTAACCCGTGAGATTGAATATACTTCCGTATTTCCTTGATGCACGCTGTATCTCCTCCCCTAAAAAACAGATACAATAAAACCTCTTCCGAGGATCCAAACTCCTCATGAAAAGCCTCCAGGAGAATTTTTTGGTCTTTTCTAAAAATACAACCGGAAAAATTTCCAAACACAAAAGGTTTATGGAGCGTTTTTTTTAATGGTTTTGAGAGAAATTTACTCAAATCGACCGCGAGAGGTATCACCTCAATAGGGGGCTTAACGCCGCTTTTTTGGAATACCTCCACCAGGAATGGGTCGGGAACAAGGATGGCCTCGAAAAAATTAAGATATTCGACAAATCTTGGATCCACAAAATCCGATTCAATCATGGTATACGCCAAAAATCTTTGCCCAGGCTTTTTATATCTTTTTAAGATTTCCACCATGTGGGGAATTTCGGGAAGCGATGTATTGAGAAGGACAATCGGGTGAAGATTCCTCAAATCGGTCTCTACAAGTTCCATCTCCTCTTTAGATAGCTCTCCACATTCTCCAAAAGGGACCACCTGGATGTTATAGGTGTTTTTTAATGCGGTCCCCAATTCGATCGATTGCCTCCCGATCCCATCTCTTTTATTGATTGTTCCAGCTATAGAGATCGAAAGTGTCAAAAGCGTTGAAATAAAGGGGGTCCACATACTTAAAGTCCGTTTATTTTTCTATTGGAACTAGTTTTTTTGAAAATATCTCTTTATCAAATTCCAAAATAAGCATACCCCGGTCATTTTCCCCTAAAGAGACTAAGACTTTCCCTTCTTCTTTATTATAGACTGCGCCTGAGGGATAAATCACCCACTTATTGAAACGCTCCCCTCTGGGTGTTGCAAACGCATCCGAATAAAAGATAGGAAAGGGGAGCATCCCTTTTGGTTCTAAAGTTTTTTCGCAAAAAGTTATAAGACCCATATGATAGAAACAGGTTTTTGAGATTTTCTGCCAAAAGGGTTTCTTTTCATAAAAAGAGGAGTGGTAAAAACAAAATAACTCCCCATCGATTTGGATTAAAGGGGCTCCTCCGCGCAAAGAGCCAAACTCCTTCTCCCAAAGCTCTTTTTGAGTGGACGTAATTGAGGGGGGAAAAAGGGGCTCTATTTTCCACTGCTCCTGGTGTTTTTCCAGCTTATATACTTGGAATAAGGAGAGATCGTACACGAAATAGAGCCCTTTTTTCCCCTCTTTTTGGTACACAAATGGGGTCCAATTTTTCTCTACTCTCTTTTTTCCACCCGGGAGATCCACAATTTCCAATACTCTTTTGGTCTTAGGCTCCAAAATCGCCATTTTCATTTTTCTGATTGAAGGCTCTTTGATATCGATGTCATTATAAAATAAATAGAGCTGGTTTTCAAAAAGGATACACCGGGGATCCTCAGCGTAAGAACTTTTCAAATCCAGCACTTTTATGTTGGAAATAGGTATGAAGGATCTGTTCAACTCCACACAACCCACATAGGTCATGCACGAAAATCGACTGTTTTTTTGTTGATGCGGAGAAAACTCATCAAAACGGAAAAAAAGGGTATATCCATACTCGGTGTTAACTAAAGAGGGGTTATAGGCACGAGGAAACTCGTTTAGTACAATACGGTGCACTTTCTGACAAAAATCTCTATTTTGCTCATAGCAGCCAGGGTGAGAAAATTTTTCGTGAATCGTCTCGTAGCTCTCTTTGGCAATAAGAAAGAAGGGGGTGACAAATAGAAAAAAAAGGGGTAAGCGCATGGGGAAATCTCTTAATAAAAAACTTTCAATTGAACTTTTCAAATATTTTCGGGGTCAGGATCCAGAAGTTTTGTTGAAAAAAGAAAATTCTCATCGGTTAAGAAAAAAATTCCTTGATGATACTCTTCCAAAGTTCGGATTTTCTCTACATCAAGTTGCTTGATAAGCTCAACATGGTAGGCTTTTATTTTTGCCTGCTCCCAGCCCGGATGCTTCTGCGTAGGCTTTACTTTTCTATCGGTATATACAGCTTTCACCTCGCGGCTATGGAAGAGATGCCTGATTTTTCTCATAAGAAAGGGGTGCACCTTTTTTTCTAGAGGGTCTATAAATACAACAATATGTTTAGGGTTGATTTTGGAAACCTCTTTATGAAAAAAATCGAGGAGCTCAACGGGGGCACAACGTTTGTACTCAAATTTTTCTCCCTCATGAAATTCCCCTTTTGCCTGTCTGAGATCCAGCAGGTGCACTTTAACCTCTGCATCTTTTTGCCCTAATAATGAGTCAACAAGCTCCTTTGAGACCGGTTTTTCCTCCGTCGAGATAATAAAAACATCAAAATTTTCGGCTTCGATTCGGCTAAATAATGCACCGAACCTATTCTTAACGGGAACGAAGCTAAACTGCATGTAATGGACAATGATTAAAAAACCAAAAACCAATAGCGCCCCAGGCAGCCGCAAAAGCAAGTATTTCATCATCCCTTTATGATGCCCTTAAGAAATGAGAACTGCAAGAAATATATCCGAAAAAAAGACCTCAAAGAGAGTAAGGGGGAAAATCTAAAAAACCTTTAGAGCGAGGCTATTGTTTTTTTAGACATAAAGTTCTAATCGAAGCCGTTTTGTTGCATCGCTATATTCTTCAAACGTTCGAGTTCATCTCTTAAAAGGATGGCAGCGGCAAAATCGAGTGCTTTGGCTTTAAGCAACATCTCTTTTTCCACAAGCTTGATTTTGCGCTCAAGCTCTTTTGGAGACAAAGAAACCTCTTTTTCCACCTCCTCGATTTCGGTCTCTAACTCTTGAAAGAAGGTCTCTTTCAAAGTCTGTGTTGTTTCGCGTAGTACCGATTGAGGCTCAATACCATGTTCAAGGTTGTAATTTTCTTGGAGCTTACGTCGATTCTGCGTGATTTCGATGGTCTCTTGTATCGATTTAGTCATGGTGTCTGCATACATGACCACCCGCCCTTCTTTATTACGGGCAGCTCGACCGCAGGTCTGAATCAACGAGGTTTTAGATCTTAAAAAGCCCTCTTTATCAGCATCCAAAATCAATACTAAGGAGACTTCAGGAATATCTAACCCCTCCCTAAGTAGATTGATCCCCACTAGGACATCGATTTCTTTCACCCTTAGCTGTTTAATGATTTTCACTCTTTCAAGAGTATCTATATCCGAATGTAGATACTGGGTTTTGATCCCGATCTCTTTCATGTATTTCGTGAGATCTTCAGCCAATTTTTTTGTAAGAGTTGTCACAAGGATCCTATTCCCCTTTTCGATCTCTTTTTGGATCTCACCGATTGCATCATCCACTTGATACATCGCCGGCTTCACCTCGATTACAGGATCTAAAAGACCCGTTGGGCGGATAATTTGCTCTGCGACTCTCCCTTCAGCATCCTCTAGCTCATAGGGGCCCGGGGTTGCGGAGACGTAGATGATATTTTGCACTTTTTCCCGAAACTCGTCGAAAGAGAGTGGGCGATTATCAAACGCTGAAGGGAGACGAAACCCAAACTCAATCAAGGGAACCTTTCTTGCTTTATCCCCGTTGCGCATAGCACCAATCTGGGGAACTGTCTGATGCGATTCGTCGACAAATAACAAGAAATCTGCAGGAAAATAGTCTAAAAGACATGAGGGGGGATCTCCCGGTTTGCGATTTGAAAAAGCTCTAGAGTAGTTTTCAATTCCTTTGCAAAAACCGATTTCCCTTATGAGTTCCAGATCGTATAAAGTCCTTTCCCGTATGCGGTGCTCCTCAAGCGGGCGCTGATTTTCTAAGTAAAAAACTCTCCTCTCTTCAAGCTCTTTTTTAATCAATTCAATCGCATCCTCTTTCACCTCCTCGGGCATCACATAGTGAGATCCAGGAAAGATAGTGACCTTCTCTTCTCTTTTAATTATACGGGCTGTCAACGGATCGATCAGGCTCAGCCTCTCAATCTCATCCCCAAATAACTCCACCCTAACAGCAATATTCTCTTCATAAGCAAGAGCTACTTCAACAACGTCTCCACGAACCCTAAATTTGGATCGGGTCAGCTCCAGATCGTTCCTTTTATAGTGAATCTCCACCAATTTCAGTAACAGATCATCCCTTTCGATTTTCATCCCTACCTGAAGCTTGAGCTGCATGCGGGCAAAATAATCGGGAGCGCCAATACCGTATATACAAGACACCGATGAGACTATAATGACATCTTTTCTTTCAATCAGGGACTTGGTTGCCGACAGGCGCATCCTCTCGATCCGGTCATTGATAGCTAAATCCTTTTCAATATACGTATCGGTTCTAGCAATATACGCTTCTGGCTGGTAATAGTCATAATAAGAGACAAAATACTCCACGGCATTGTGAGGAAAAAAGGTTTTAAATTCCTGGTAGAGCTGGGCAGCAAGAGTCTTGTTATGTGCCAAAACTAATGTCGGTTTTTGGACATTCTGGATCACATTCGCCATCGTAAACGTCTTCCCCGATCCGGTGATCCCTAAAAGTACTTGAGCATCTACCCCCTCTTTTATCCCCTGAGTAAGATATTTAATAGCATGGGGCTGGTCTCCCTTCGGCTCATATACACTTCTTAAAAGGAATTGATCAACTGTCACCTAACACTCCCATCATAGAGGCGAGTTGGTAGGCCATTACAAACAAAGCAAACAAAAACAAAAAGACAAAGACCCCTTTCCCCCCAGGAACCATAAATCCCGAAGTATGGCCCCTTTTATAGCGCTTGACCCAACACATCCAAACGGGGAAGACCCCAAAAAGGAGCATGGCACAAACACCCCCTGCGAAATTAAGAGCGCTAAAAAAGAGATTTGGCCCTAAAATTGCAACGATCAGCGGGGGAAGTAGAGCAAGACACGTAATCGGAAAACTCTCCTGCCCCTCCTTGAGTTTTACCTGTGTTGCATCTTGTAGAAAATGGACAAGGCTCATCGACTGCGCTAAAAAGGAGGTCATTATGGCAAAAAAAGCCAAAGCGTTACTAAATATAGAAACCGTTGGATTGGATAGAACCAAAGACATCGACTGTGCTGCATCAATACCCTCTTTGTAGCTCTGCATCAATCCGCTTTTTCCGCCAACCGGAATCGTACCAAGAGCGACCCACTGCCAGACAAGATTCACGATCAGCGTAATCAAAACCCCAAAAAGAATAGAGAGGACCACTTTTTTGGTGTCATTGCTAAAGTGTTTGACCAACGAGGGGACCATATTGTGAAACCCAAAAGAGATGATCATAATAGGGACAGCCGGAAGGAAAAAAATCCAGCTTACTCTTGAGTAAAGGGCCGGTTCGATATATTTTGCCCCTAAAAAAATCAATCCGAAATAGGCTAAAATTTTGAACACCATAAAAAATCGATTCAGCATATCGACAGGGGTAGTTCCACGATAGACAACCGTGCCAAAAAGGATCACAAAAAAAAGGCTTCCCACCCATTCCGGAATATTCACACCCAAAAAATGCTCTAAAAGGAGCGAGGTGTGGTGTCCCGAGAGGGCCGTATAAGCGACCAGGAGCGCGTAAAATAAAAAAAGGTAGGTAACCCAGCATAAAAACCTCCCCACCTTTCCTAGAGAAAAGCCACACATAGTGCTTAAGTTCACAGGATGGGAAAACTCCTGTTGCACCTCGACTAATAAAAGGGCGGTGAAGGTCATAAAAAAAGCGGCTACGACGAAAAGTATCAGCGAGGGGAAAAACCCCACAAGTCCCGTCATAATCGGCAAACCCAACATCCCTGCACCTACGCAGCTTCCCGTTACCAGAAGCGCCCCGCCAAAAATACTTGGAGAAGATTTAGCTTCCATGATGAGCACCCTTTTTCTTGAGGTTTCTCTCCTCTTGTGCAAGCCTTCCGATCGCATGCTCGCTAAAATCGACAAAACTCAAAAGCCCGCTGAGCTCTTCAAAATTTTCTATCACAAGTCTTGTCATTTCTTGCGCTACTTTCCTGTATTCCGGGTGCCCCTGGGGGGTGGAGCGCAATTCGGCCATCCACTGCAATGCCCGTAAATTGATTTTCATGTACCAGCGAATATTATAAGCCATCGGAACAGCATACTGCGCTTGAAGAGGACACACCTTTTGGAGTTGATCAAAAAAAAGCTTCGCTTGATCCAGGGCATTTCTATAAACAGGCTCCATTTCGGTCCCTAAAATCTCCTCGGGGACAAAATAGCCGAGAGAGCAATCCAATTTTTGCCTTTGCTGCGTCAAAATACGGTGTCGATGTAAATCTCTATAACAACCAAAATCGGCTACCACTTCAAAAGTAAAATCTAGGTGCTCTAAAGCCCTTGGAGACTTATGCCGACGATTTTTTCGCAAAGCTCCTAAGGAGGAAAGAATCCCCTTCT
>RGXB01000180.1 GCA_010029555.1 bacterium | reverse complement strand
TTGCACATGAATTGGCGCATTATTATCCAGATTTAAATCCATGATGGCTTTTGCCATTTCTTGAAGCGTGAGCGCAGCTTGGGAAATGCCAGCCTCCATAACAGCCTTGGGCATCCCATAAACAGCGCAACTTGACGACTCTTGCGTCAGCACAATACCACCTTTTTCCCTGATCATTCTTGCGCCGAGCAGTCCGTCTTGACCCATACCCGTTAGTACAGAAACAAGCGTCCTTTTACCAAAAACACCTGCCATGGTGCGAAAGAGTACATCTGCGGAAGGCCTGCAGAAATTTTCCTGAGATTCTTGATTTAATCCCAGAACTGGGAGACCACCTATCGAATGAACAAACAGATGGTAATCACCCGGGGCAATATAAATTTCTGATGGGCGAATCACCATGCCATGGGAAGCCTCAATCACCTTTCTACCCGGGATAAGATCGTTAAGCCTAGAAGCAAATCGGGTGGTGAAAAGAGGTGGCATGTGAATGACCACAAGAATGGGAATCTTAAATTCCGGCTTAATCAATTTGAGAAGCGATTCCAAAGCTGGTGGCCCACCTGTCGAGGCAGCGATACCGATGGCTGACAGTTTTTGGGGTGATGGAAGGTTGGGAAGCACCGGTGAATCTTTAATGATTTTACCGGAGATCTCATCCTGCTTTAAAAGTCCGTTCAGCTTGCGATATACATCCTCCGCAAACTGTTCCCATGTAACCTGCTTGCCGCTTTCCACCTTAGGCTTGGTTATATAATCAACTGCCCCCAGAGAAAGAGCCTCAAGAGTTATCTCTGCACCTTCCTGGGAAAGAGAAGAGCATATGATAACTTGTGTCCTTGGACTTTTTCTGCGAATAAGCTTCAAGGCCTCGAGGCCTCCCATCCTTGGCATGACAATATCAAGAAACACAAAATCGTACTTGCGCCCCTCAACCTTGGCAACACCATCCATACCATCCTGCGCGGTATCTAATTCAAGCTCGGGAAAACCTTCCGCAACCTTTGTGCGTAGGAAATGCCTCATCATCGCGGAATCATCCACAATCATCAATGATTTCTTGTACACGACTGCCCCTGAAAAACCTTTATATCCTATATTGTTTTACAAAAAAAGACACAAAGATCCACTTAATCAACCTTCCCTTATAAACCTTGAACCAAATAATGGTTAATTCATATCTTACCAATTATTGAAACCGAACATTGGATTCCACCAATCCTCGGGCAATCATCAAAAAATGTGTAACCATTTTCTACCGTTATCTACAAGCTTGAGGAATATGGTAACCTAAGGTATCCGTTTCAGAAAAAGGTGGTGTTCTAATTTTCAAGATCACCCTTTGAAAAACCTCTGGCCAAGAAATTTACAGCCTCCAAAGCCGCGATTCCAAAGAATCAATTAGATTCGAAAAACAATTACATATAAAAGTTTCATAATAATATTATCACCGGTTCCCTTTCAGGCAAAATACCCCCTCCGCTATGTCAGGCGAAACTCCATCACAAAAGAGCGATTCGAATGGATGATCAAAATGAAAACACCCGGCTGAATTAAAGCCGGGTGCCTTCTCACTTTCAGTTTTATTTGACCCAAAACTTACTTCTTGGCTGGTGGAACTTTTGGAGGTGTTTCTTTAGGCGGATTAAGATTCGGCGTGATATCAAAGATCCTTGCAAAACCGCCATATGATGGTATCGCAATCGCCTTGCCATTCGGGGCAATTGAAATATCTCTAGCATTATCTGCAAGCTTTATCGCTGCAAATTCGTTGGCCTGATCAGGTTTCCAGAACCAAAG
>RGXB01000179.1 GCA_010029555.1 bacterium | reverse complement strand
TTTGAAATTAATTTCAAATTAAAAACTTTTTAAAAGCTATTTAGAACACATATTAGAATTTTTTTTAATTATTAATAGAATTTAATTATTTAATTTGTATATTGCAATTAAAAGACCTTGATTTGGGTATAAAAGCTTTTTAAAAACAAAAAAAAGGAAAATAACATGGTTGCAAAAAAGAAAGCTGTGAGAAAGGCTTCCAGAAAGTCTTCAGCTAAGAAAGCTACTAAAAAGCATTCAACAAGAAAGTCCGCTAAGAAAGCTGCAAAAAGACCAGCTAGAAAAGCCGCTAAGAAAGGGGCAAGAAAAGCCGCTAAGAAAGGGGCAAAAAAGTCTACACGTCGTAAGTCAGCAAAAAAAGCCACTAAAACGGCTAAAAAAGCTACACGTCGTAAGTCTACAAAAAGAAAAGCTACACGTCGTAAGTCAGCTAAAAAATCTACAATCAAAAAAGAAATGGGCGAAGTTGTAAGCAAGCTTAAAGCTGCTATCGCTGCTCGTTAATCTTTTAAATAGATTGAGTTACAAAAAAGGGGCCCTAATCAGGCCCCTTTTTTTTCTTTTAAAACTTTTGGTTCCAGCTGGGTTTTTTAAAACATAGAATGACAAACGGGGCCAAGCTAAAAGTCACAATCCCAATAACTTGAATAAGTTCGTATTGCAATATACCCCCCGTGTCAATTTGGGTTGGAGGAAAAAATCCGAAAACAATACAAAAAAGACTAGATAGAATCCCCATGCTTGAGACGACGAACATTCCCCATTTTTTTCCTGGTACACAAAAAGCCCTTGTTACCTCAGGTCGTTTTATTTTTAAAACAATAGCCGAGATAAATAGCAATAGATACATCAATAGGTACAACTGTGAAACCATAGCCGTCATCATCCAAAAGGAGCTGCTTACATTAGGCATGATCAGGAAAACCGTGGCCAGGATTGTAACGATAACCCCCTGTAAGATCAGCATTCCTACGGGAGTGCCTTTTTGGTTCACTTTTCGTAAGATCGGGGGAAGGTCTCCGTTTTCCGCTGCGGTCAAGAGCCCTTTTGACGGGCCGGCTATCCATGTGCTTAAACCGGCCAATGCACCAAAAGAGATCAAGACCGAGATCAGAGGGATATACCCCTTGAGGTTGTAAGCGGTAAGAAAATAGTCGATTGCAGCTACACTTCCGGCTATTAGGTTAATTTTTTCCTGGGGAATAACCATCGCGATAGCCAGCGTTCCAAGGCTTGTAAAAATCACAATCAATACAACAGAGATGAGGATTGCGAGCGGGTAGCTTTTTTGCGGGTTTTCCACATCATTAGCATGAACAGCGTTCATTTCGATACCGGCAAAACTGAGAATAACACCCGACAAAAACACCAGTTGGTAGGGGTGGGTTATGGAGGGAATGAAGGAATTCCAGGTCATCTCTATCTCCATAGGTTTTCCCCAGTAAAGCCAAGATAGACCAAGGATAACAATAAGGGCTCCGGGCAAAAGCGTCCCCGTGATTACCCCTAGGGTGCTGATAAACCCCGAAAAACGGATCCCTTTAAAATTTAAAAGCGTTACGCCCCAAAAGACAATCAGTATGGTAAAAAACGTAAACAGGTTGTTATCCGCTAATGAGGGCTCTATTGCATAGGCCATCGTTCCGGCGATGAATGAGAGGATGGTTGGATACCAGACGACGTTTTCCACCCATAGTAACCAGACAGCCAGAAAGCCCATTCTGTCGCCCAATGCCTCTTTCACCCAGACAAAAATCCCCCCTTTTTGGGGCCAGCCTGTTGCAAGTTCTGCAGATACCAAAGCTGATGGGATAAAGAAGGTGACTACA
>RGXB01000178.1 GCA_010029555.1 bacterium | reverse complement strand
TTTGCCAACCTATTTTTATCCTCTTGGGATAGATTTAGCTCAAAGAGCTCATTTAACTCCTTGAGATCCATCTCAGGTTTTGTATCAAAAGTGGTGGGGGGTAAGTAACACTCAAGAAACGTATACATTCTACCTAATCGCTATAAACAAATGCCTTCAAAGAGTCGGATACAAAACGATCAAGCACCTGTTCTACCTGATTTTCTGTAAGTTCGACCACCATATTTTTCTCTTGAATTTTTAAAATTACCCCGCCAAAGACAGAGTCAAATTTTAGCTCTCCAAATTTCTCGATCTTCTCTATCACATTTTGAGCCAAGTGCTGGGTCAGCTCTTTTTCAAAGACCCCATCAGGGACAACTAAGGAGAATTTGGAGTAAAGACCATCTTTTTCTAAAGATTCGAGAACAATATTCACAGCTCTTGCAACAATCTGGGTCTTATGCATCTCTTTGGAGAGGCTCTCTTTGAGCTCTTTTTTGAAAAGATTTTGCGTAAGATCGTTTTTCAATTGGAGCTTAGCTTGTTTGAGTGCCAGATCTATCTCGACTTTTGCAGCCTTTATCTGATCGGAAGCCTTTTTTGTAGCCTCTGCTACTATAGACTCAGCCCTTGCGTTAGCCTCATAGAGGATCTGCTCGCTTTCGGCATTTGCGGAAGCTATTGTCTCTTCGGCCTCTGTTTTTGAGGGCTCCAAAGCCTCTTCCTTGATTGCTTGAAGGATCCTTTGGATCGTCTCACTTGTGTTATTCGCGTATTTCATCAGCTCTTCACCCAAGATTTTAGGGTATTGTAACCCTCTGATGATTAAACGACAACCTTTAACTCCTTTGAAAAAACCTCTATAGTCCTTGATTTTATAAGATCTATCGCATATGGCAAAGATATGCGTAAGATTTTATTAACTTTTCTATCCTTTGGATTAGCTCTAAGTACCCCGTTAGAGGGAAAGACCCCTACGCAAACGAAAAAAAGTAGCGCCGAAAAAACAAACTATTGGGATTTTGACGATAAAAGCACAGAAGAGCTCAACGTCAGCATGATCGCCTGGGGGGTCGCCCTCTTTGTTGGAATAGCTTTAGCGGCGGGACTCAGCAATGGCCCTACACCCACCAAAACCCCCGACTTGAAATAAATCCTCTATCTTGCCTAGTATCGAGAAAGATTTTACCCCTCGTGTCGCTTTTTTCGCCCCATTCTTTGAAATGAAGTAGAGCCGATTCTATAGCTACCCCCTATTTCGTCCCATGCAAAAGGCAAATTTTTAAAAGATCGATCTGTTTTTTTCTTGAGGCAGTTGTAGTTTATTCCTACCTCTGGCTTATTAAGTTTATGAGCACGTTAGAAGATCTAAAAAAATTTACTATAGTTGTCGCGGACACAGGACAATTTCACGAGTTGAAAAAATATAGTCCACAGGATGCGACCACCAATCCATCTCTTATATTAGAGGCGATCAAAGATCCGGCCTACCTTCCCCTTTTACAACAGACCGTAAAAGGCAAAAAGGATGTTTACGATGCCTATATGGATCTATTCATCGCTTTTGGTGTGGAGATTTTAAAATTCCTCCCCTCAAACGGCAGAGTTTCTATTGAAGTCGATCCCAAACTCTCCTGGGATAAAGACGCCAGTATTATATTTGCCCATAAAATTATTGAACGATTTGGAAAGAAAGGGATTGGTCCAGAAAGAATTCTTATTAAACTTGCCTCGACTTGGGAGGGGGCTCAGGCCGCCAACATTTTAGAAAAAATGGGGATCCACTGCAATATGACCCTGTTATTTTCGATGGCTCAAGCTGCAATTTGCGCCGATGCAGGGGTAAC
>RGXB01000177.1 GCA_010029555.1 bacterium | reverse complement strand
CTAAGCCATAATTTTGATAAATCTCGCGTAATCGACACATTGCGACTGGCGCGCCTTTACGGCGAGAGCCCCTCAAACTCTTTAGAGGTATTACGGCGCCACTTCAATGTCGATGAGGAGGGTGCGCATCGGGCAATGAACGATGTCCGCGTTAATATTCAAGTCTTTAAACGTTTGATTCGAAAATTTAAATCTGTTAAAGAGATATTAGAAAGGCTACAGGCTCCTATTCTTTTAAAAAATATGCCCCTAGGCAAGTACAAAGGGCGCTCCTTTAATGAGATCCCTATCAACTACCTGATTTGGGCGTCAAAACAGGACTATGACGCGGACTTAAGTTTCAGCATTAAAGAAGCCATTAAAAAAAGCAAATCAAAAGGGGGATTCCTCCGCGCAAATTCGCCTTTTAGCGGACTGGATTTTTAAACCATGACAGTGCTTAACGAACTAAAAACTCTATCGAAGATGCCCTGTGAGGGCACCGTCCTTTTAAGAGTCGACTTGAATGTTCCTATCAAAGAAGGATCCATTTTGGATGACTCAAAAATTCGTGCGTGCTTACCCACCATCGAGTTTCTCCAGGCTAAATGCAAAGACACAAAAATAGTGATCTTGAGCCATTTAGGACGGCCCGATGGCTCTGATGATAAACTTAGTTTAAAGCCTGTTCAGGAGCGTTTGAGCGAACTTTTAGAGCGGGAAGTATTTTTTTGCAAAGAGTCGATCGGACCGGAACCAAAGTACTTGATCCATCAAGCCAAACCCGGTTCCATCATCCTGTTAGAAAACTTGCGCTTTTATCCCGAGGAGAAGAAAGGCGACTACAATTTTGCAAAACAGCTCAGTGAGCTTGGGGATGTCTATATTAATGACGCCTTCGCCGTAAGCCACCGTAATGATGCCTCAATCGCCGTTTTGCCCGAACTTTTCCCAAAACTCTCATTTGCCGGCTTCCTTTTGGACAAGGAAATTCTTTTGCTAACACGCACCTTCAAAAAACCGGAGGCCCCTTTTGTCGCTATTATCGGAGGCTCTAAACTCTCCTCCAAACTCCCCCTTATCGAATCGTTACTTGAGAAAGCCGAAACAGTGATTATCGGGGGTTTGATGGCCTATACGTTCCTTAAAGCTCGCGGCGAAGAGGTGGCAGATACGCTTGTCGAGGAGGAATTTTTAGATCAGGCGAGAAAAATTTACCTAAGTCGCGATGGGAAAAAAATTGTGCTCCCCGTCGATCAGGTTTGTAAAAACAGCCTAGGGGAAGTTTCCGAAGTTGGTTTTCCTATGCCAGAGGGTACGATTGCCTGCGATATAGGTTCTAACTCCGTAGAGCTTTTCAAAAAAATACTTTCTACGTCTAAAACTGTTTTATGGAACGGACCTTTGGGCATTTTCGAGGAGCCCCCCTTCGGCGAAGGGAGTCGGGCACTGATCCAGTTCCTCGACGGACTCAAGGCCACAAAAATCGCTGGGGGCGGCGACACTCTCCATATGGTCGAAACCCTTGCCGGCAAGCATGCTTTCAGCTGGCTCTCCACTGGGGGTGGGGCTATGGTAGAGTTCATCACACACATGGATCTCCCCTCGTTGCGCTGGCTTAGCGAGTAAAATTTTTTTTAATCCTAAAGGGTTTATAAAAATCTGATCAAAAAAACTCTGTGTGATTGTCAAATATCGGAAAACCTTTATAATGGTATCCTGTCTTAGCCCTGTGGTAGATAATGACAAACGCGTCTGCGGTTCAATTTGGTAGAATCCGGTCAACTTTATGGCCGATTCACGCTCATGAATTAAAAAAATTCATCCCCATGTTAATTATCTACGCACTTA
>RGXB01000176.1 GCA_010029555.1 bacterium | reverse complement strand
TAGTGCTCCTCCTCTTTGAGAGCGGCCTCTGCCGGATTCCAACTAGGTTTTTTAAAGGCATGAATGATGAGGGGCAAAGCTACCATAGAAACCAACCCAATAACAAGAAAAGAGACATAGGCAATCACAGACTCGTTTTTGAATTGAGCAGGGGGGATGAACACCAAAAAGATACCAAAGATCGAAGTGACGATTCCAAGGCTTGCTATCAACCACATCCCTTTATGGGGATGAGGAATCTGGTAGGCTCTTGGGACATTGGGCCTTGTGTAGCGTAAGCGTACTGCTGCAATAAACATCATCACGTACATCACTAGATAGATTTGGGCGCTTAGGGCGGTAAGAATCCAAAATGCACTGCTGATGGAGGGCATCAAAAGGTACATAAAAGCCGCCAAGGTCACAATAATCGCCTGAAGATATAGGAGGTTCGTGGGCACTTGGTTACGATTTAATTTTTGAAAAATAGGGGGGAGGTTTCCATGACGAGATGTGGTGTAGAGACCTTTTACCGGTCCAATAATCCAGGCATTGGTTTCACCGACAGCGCCAGCCACAAGTAGCACCCCTAAAAACCCTAAAAGCCAAGTCAGGTTGTAGTTGTCGAGGAAAATTTTCAGCGCAGCCATTAAACCCGATGCAAGGCTTATCTCCTCTTTGGGAATCACCCAAGCGATGGATAATGACCCTAAAAGGAAAAGGACAAAGGTGATTACTGCAGCCATCAAGATCGCTATGGGGTAATTTCTTTGGGGATTTTGCACCTCTCCTGCATAGCCGCTTGTCACCTCTAACCCGGCAAAAGAGAGAAAAAGACCACCCAAAAAGACGATGTTATCGAGTCTGCTGAAGTCGGGCAATAGGCTTTCTGTCGAAAGCTGAATTTGTAATGGTTCACCGCTCATTACCCAGGATATCCCTAATCCAATTAAAAAAATGCCGGGGAGAATCGTACCAGCTATAACGCAAAAGGTACTAAACCAGCTCGAGAGTCTGATCCCGGAGAAATTGAAAAAAGTCATACCCCAAAAACTGGCGAGAATTACAGTGAGAACGTAGTACTTATTCTCTACAAAAGGGGGGTAAAATACATATGCGAGAGTCGTGGCTACAAAAGAGAGGATGACCGGGAACCACGTAACGTTGTGCACCCATTGAATCCAAATGGCAAAAAATCCCCATTTATCCCCAAGGGCCTCACGAACCCAGATGTAAATACCGCCCGATTTAGGCCACCCAGTCGCAAGTTCAGCTGCTACTAAAGCTTGGGGTACTAAAAAAGTCAGCGCAACGACTAAAAAGAAAAAAATTGAACTGTAGCCGAATTCTGCTACCAGCGGTAAGCTTCTAAGGCTTGCCATTACTGAAACGTTAAGCATTGCTAAAACAAAGATGCTTATGACCCGTTTTGAATTTCCGTTTGCTATTTCCAAGAAATACCCCTTGAAAGATGAATATTCTCTCCTTCATAGGTTTTCTAAATAGATTTTGTCAATCTAATCTTCAATATCCTGACGCATTGACAATGAATTGGTTAGAGTGGAAATAATCGCGTCAGACTCGTAAAGAGCCACCCCATTCGACACCAGACAGGGAACTTGCCCCTTTTTTCCTATTGCTAATAGCTCTTCAAGGTTGTTTGGATCCTCAATGTCTTTGATCTCTACTCGGGATTCCAGGTTGGGTACAGCCCTATACACCTTTTTGCAGTAGCTACAGCTCTCTTTGGTATAGAGTGTTGCCCGGTGGGGTCCTTTTTCAGGTGTTACCCCCCCCAAAATTAGATAAAAAGGGAAAAAAAACGAATAGATCACGATTTTAAGTTAAACAATTTGAAATTAATTTCAAA
>RGXB01000175.1 GCA_010029555.1 bacterium | reverse complement strand
AAAAAAATAGATTACCAGGGGGCGGTGGAGCTTTTAAACGGTGAAGTGCGCCCTTTACTGCATCTTAGGGCTTTGAGTTTAGCTAGAAGGTTATCCGTCCCTTTAGAAATAG
This sequence comes from bacterium, assembly GCA_010029555.1. Classification (GTDB taxonomy): domain Bacteria; phylum Chlamydiota; class Chlamydiia; order Chlamydiales; family RGXB01; genus RGXB01. The sequence continues at coordinate 1,748 of RGXB01000175.1, read as the reverse complement.
TATCTAGTGAAAAAAAGGGGGGCTTTTTTGAAGTAGGTACAGTTATTTGTGGGGACTCACCAATCAAGGTAGGGGTCCCTACGACTGAGTTGGCAACATGAATAATTTCTCGACATTTCAAATAAACCTTTCTTGTTTATTAAGATCTATTTTCAAAAAAAAAGTAGAACTGATATACAGGCTAAAACCTCGGTAAAGCTAGAGAGAAAAAATCTTTCCTGCAAACAAAGAGGTAAAAAAAGGTAAAGTATAGCGAAATACGCATGGTCAAACCGCACCCCAATCCCTCTTCTTTCAAGGTATTGGATTTATATCGCTCCACCAAGGAGCGAATCATGCAACAAATTTTTTCAAATTGCGAGCACGGTAAAGATCTTGCAGATCGCCCTGTGTTGTTGCGCTCGAAATTACCCCTTTTATTTGTGGAAAGAGCCCAAGAGCACCCTCTTGGCGTAAGTATTTATTTGCTTTCCAAAGAAAAAGAGGGGCTTTCTCACTATTTTTTCACCCAGTGTTCCACCTCTTTAATACCCTCTCAAATCACCCCGCTCGAGCGTTTTTTTGCTTCAAACATCCGATTGGAGGGATACGAGGGGGCTTTGACCCTTATTGAGGCGTATGTCGTCTTCCGCTCGCAAGAGGAATTTGTACTTTTTAATGAGCAACTTGACCGATTCATGGAAGAGGTGCGACGAGGCTGCGAAAAAGAGGATATACTAGAGCGCACGTTTGATAGAAAGCGCTCTGGAGTAAACCAGGAGTACTTGCATCTTCAGGATCTCCTTCAGTTTTTGGCGAGGCGCGTCCCCTTCTCCCGATCTCAGATGGAAAAATATTTACGACGTTTTTGGATCGAATTTAGCGAGCGGATTGAAACCGATCCATTACAGGCAAAATGGAAGAGGTGGTTCATCCGTTATGTGCTTTTGCAAAAACAGGTCAGGGAATTAGAAGAGAGTCGCTTCGAAGAAAGAGAGCACAGAGTGCAGGTGTTTCCTCTTAACCCATCCTCCTCAAGGGGGGTCTTGGGTCTTGCTCTTTACCTTCCACTAGCTCCTAATGAGGTTTTTGAGCTAAAACATCTGAAAAAATCGCTTCAGCTAATACACCCCTCGATTCACGTGGATGAAAAAAGTTTTATCCGTCTACATCATGATTCCATTTTTTTTCTGGAAGTTCAAACCCACCTAGATCGCAAAGAGATCGAAAAGGGATTAAAATTTACTTTAAGCTCTTCAATCGAAAGATACGTGCACCAGGTATTCATGCCCAGAAACGAAGAGGACGTGATGCGTAGGATAGTCACTCTTTGCAATGAAATTAGTTCTAAAGAGGATATCCCGCAGGTCGCTATACATTTCGAGAGGCAGTATGAAACCTATCTTAGTTACCTGGTGTTGATTGTAAAACCCTACGATAATGTCCCTATAGAAAGGCTTACAACGATTAGAAAGCAGGGTATTGGGGTGCATTTGGAAGCTAGTAGACGATTCTACCAGCGGTTGGTAGAAATCGAGGCTTCAACGGTGCGTTTAGATATCGACCTGAACGGTTTTATTCGTCAAGACCACTCGGTGGATTCATTGAAAGTACGGGCTCATATAACCGATTTTTTAAAAAAAATATTCCCTCAGTTCAGAGATTATAATGGGGGGATGATCTCCAAGCAAATCGACAACTTGCGTTTGTTTAAAGATCTTTTGAAAGAATATGAGGACATGTGTTTAGAGAATTTTTTCCTCTCTTTA
>RGXB01000174.1 GCA_010029555.1 bacterium | reverse complement strand
AAGCTGGAACTAAAAAGCGCCGGAGGTTTGAAAGCGTTTTTTGATTCCTCCTTGGCAAAGTCGGATCAAGAGTCTTTGTTTCCCGGTAAAAAGGCCCTTGTATGGAGAGTTTTTCAGGAGATGAGAAAAAGGGGATCAACTTGTGAAAAAAAACATCTTTTAGATAGCCCTAAAAAAATTTTTGATCTTGTAGAATCGGATTTTCTGGGGCAAAATCTTGAAATCTGTTTGCTGCACACAAAGCTTCTTTACCGTTTCCCCAAAATAAGGACCAGAGCTCCTCATTTGTAAGGGAGCCTTCACCGTACAGCTCTAGTTTTTTTTCGAGAGAAAGCCCTTTTTTAGACAAGCTTGATCCCATTTCACCCCTTTTTATAAGGTAGAGCTTTATACTCCAAAGACTGGGGTATTTCGATCGTTAAGAGGATGTCATTCCCCTCGTATTCTGTCTCAAGGACTCTCCCCTCTTGCATAAGCTCTGAAGCCACATGGTAATGGCTTTGGGGGATGCGCAATTCCATCACCTTCCTTAAAGATTGAATTTTCTCAATCATCAGACGAAATAGCTCATCATACCCTTGCTTTGTGATTGTAGAAATCACCACGGTATCTGGGTAGCGGTATCGCAGCTCCTCGAGATTTTTCTTGTCTTCAACTTTATCCGCTTTATTAATAACGGTAATAATCGGCTTATCTTTTGCCCCTATCTCCTCTAATACTCGTATGGATTCTGTGGCATGCTCCAAAGCTTCAGGGTGGGATGCATCTACGACATGGAGTAAAATATCTGTATATACAGACTCTTCAAGTGTGCTTCTAAACGCATCGACCAGCTTATGTGGCAACTTTCGGATAAATCCCACGGTATCGATCAATAAAACATTTTGGTGGTTAGGCAACTGAAAACGGCGAGTAGTAGTATCTAGGGTCGCAAATAATTTGTCTTCAGACAAAACCCCCGCATCCGTCAAGCTATTCAATAAACTCGATTTCCCCGCATTCGTATACCCCACAATGGCAAAAGCAGGCACATGCGTGCGAAGCCGCTGCTGTCTTTGCAAAGCGCGATGGGCTCTTACCTCTTTGATTTCCTGTTCCACCATGACCAGACGCCTGTCCAAAATACGACGGTCTATTTCGATCTGCTTTTCCCCCTCCCCCTTCAGGTATCCACCCCCTCCGCTTCCGCCTCCGCCCCCAGTGCGCTGGCGGGATAAGTGGGTCCAAAGGCGCTTCAACCGGGGCAACTCATAGCGGATCTTTGCCGATTCCACTTGCAAGCGAGCCTCTTTAGAGTGGGCTCTTTGGGCAAAAACTTCGATGATCAACCCTGTCCGGTCAATCACAGGTTTTTTTAAAATGGCTTCAATATTCCGTTGTTGGTTGGGAGAGATCTCCTCATCGAAGATCATGCAGTCATAGCCTTCGGCCACCATCCGCTCATGAATCTCCTCCACCTTCCCCTCCCCGATATAAGTTGCAGCCTCCACTTTTTTGATCGGGCAAGGCTCAAATCCAAACTCGGTAAAACCATAGGTTTCACCCAAGGCCTTGAGCTCTTCTAACGAATCCAGGCAAGCCTGTTTTGCGGATGCACCGCTAAAGGGGCCAACAAGTAGGGCTTTTTTTAATGAGGCTGTCATACGCAACTCTTCGAAAGGGGTCTTAAGGATCTATCCATTTTTAAGAAAGATTGATCGCTATTTTCATCCCATCATACCCAAGTTGGACATTCGGGGGCAACCGCTTTGAAGCTTCTGGGTAATCGACTGAGTGGTCGAGATGGATAAAAAAGGTTTTTTCAGCCCCCGAGAGCTTACTGAAATGGTGTGCCTCCTCAAAGGTAAAATGGGCAATCGA
>RGXB01000173.1 GCA_010029555.1 bacterium | reverse complement strand
AGCGATAATATCACCAGCGATAATACCCCTACCCTGGATATTGCGCTGAATACCAACGGGCTGAACGCCGGGGACATTGTCCACTTATATGACAACGGCGTGGAAGTTGGCAGTGTAACCCTTACTGCAGCAGACATTGCAGCAGGCAAGGTTTCCATCACTACAAGCACGCTGGCCGATGGCACCCATTCGCTTACCTCGAAAATCGAGGATGCCAACGGAACCCTGAGTAGTGCCTCTGCCCCGCTTTCGGTGGTTATCAACACCGTGCCCCCAATCGCACCCGGCACACCCGATCTGGCTGCGACTTCCGACACCGGTTCCTCCAGCACCGATAACTACACCTCCATCAAGACCCCGACCTTCAATGGCACGGGTAACCCGGGCGACACCATCAGCCTTTATGTGGATGGTGTGCTTGCCGGCACAGGCGTTGTGGATGCCAATGGCAATTACTCCATCACGGCTTCCAGCCCGATTGCTGATGGCGTACACTCCATCACAACTAGTGCTACCAATGTTGCGGGCCTGACCGGGCCTCTTTCCAGCCCACTGAGTGTGACCATTGACAGCACTCCTCCGGCTACACCAACAACAGCAGCAGACCTTACTTCTGCTACCGATACCGGTCGTTCCAGCACTGATAACATCACCAGCGACACCACGCCTGACTTCACCGGCGGCGGTCTTACCCCGGGCAACACCGTGGTGCTTTATGTGGATGGCCAACCCGTTGGCACCGCCACTGTTGATGCCAACGGCAACTGGACTGTCACTGTTTCTCCTGCGCTTGTAGATGGCAGCCATACTGTTACCTATCTGGTGAAAGACCTTGCTGGAAACTCGAGCGGCTTTGCTCCCACCATGAACATCACCGTTGACACTGCGGTGCCCGCCCAGCCGACCGTGCCCACGCTTGACCCAGCCAGCGACACCGGCCTTTCCGCAACCGACAACATCACCAAGGACAACACCCCGACCATCAATGGCACCGGGGGCATTCCGGGCAATGATGTCACCCTGAAGGATGGCAGCGGCAATATTATTGGCACCGCCATCGTTGCTGCTGATGGCACTTGGAGCATTACGCCCACCGCCAGCCTTGCTGATGGCACTTATAACTTCACGGCAACCTACACCTCAATTTCCGGGGTGGATAGCTCGCCCTCCAATCCGATCCAGGTAGTGATTGATACTGGTAGAACTCTTTGATGGTAACACCAAAGTTGGCTCTGCAATTGTGGGCGCAAACGGCCAATACCAAATTATTAGTTCAACCCTTACTGATGGGGTTCACTCCTTCACTGTTAAAGTGACCGATGCTGCTGGCAACACCAGCCTTCCATCCAGCTCCACCAGCTTGACTATCGACACCCGTCAACCTGGTTCCCCAACCACACCAGACCTTACCGCTGCAACAGATACCGGAACTTCCAACACCGATAATATTACTTCCGACAACACCCCAGACTTCCAGGGAATTGTGGATGTCAACTCCGCAGCTCAGGCTGGCGACTTTGTCGAGATCTACTCCGGTGCTACTCTGGTTGGTGTTGGCAAAGTGGTTCTCGATGCCAACAGCGGCAATCTGGTATGGAGCGTGACCGTCGGCACCAGGGCTACTGGCTACCCCACAAGCCCGGTTATTGCAACTTCACTTAGTGATGGTGTTCAAGCCATCAGTGCGAAGTTCCTCACCCCCGGTGGCACTGCAAGTGCTTCTTCGCAGGCCCTTACCATCACCGTGGATACAACCGCGCCCAATGCATCTACCAGTGCCCCAGATCTTGCTGCTTCAAGCGATACGGGCACCAGCAGCACCGACAACCTGACCAATGACACTACCCCTACCTTCACAGG
>RGXB01000172.1 GCA_010029555.1 bacterium | reverse complement strand
AGCAGGCGGTTACAAAACTCAACGCACTATGTTTGTACATAGCCCAAAAATCACTGTTGAGGTGAAGCGCCTAGGTAAAGTGCGACGTGCCAAGTTAAACTACCTCGAACACAAAACGGGTGCAAAAGCTCGCGTTAAAGATAAGATTCGTCCAAGAGCAAAGTAAAATCTTTTTCTTCTTTAGTGATCTAAGGCAGCAAATTTAAAGGGAAATCCTCAAAATATGGATTCGGAAAGTGCAAACATTGCTCTTGAGCAAGGCACCGAAAAGAATGTAGATTTTGAGGATCTCCCTTTTAAGGACTCTTTCGATCTTTATCATTATGAAAAATGTGCTCTTAAGGCCGGTTACAGCTGTATAGCTGGTGTTGATGAGGCGGGTCGTGGACCCCTTGCCGGACCGGTTGTTGTCGCTGCCTGTATCCTTCCCGTTGATTTCCCTATAGTCGGACTTAATGATAGCAAGCTGTTGACCGAAAAGAAGCGGGAGGAGTTGTACCACCTATTATCTCAAAGAGAGGATGTCAACTTTTCGATTTCTATTCTAGATCACGAAGAGATTGATCGGATAAATATCTACCAAGCCACCTTAAAAGGGATGCAGCTAGCCGTACGGAAGCTAAAAAAACGGCCCGATTTCATCTTTATAGATGGAAATGCCTCCCCCACTTTGAGATGCCCACACAAAACACTTGTCGATGGAGATAAAAAATCGGCCTCTATTGCAGCCGCATCGATCATAGCTAAGGTGACACGAGATCGTTTGATGCTTAAATACCATAAAATGTACCCTAGTTGGAATTTTCTCAAGCACAAGGGGTATGGTACAAAAGAGCACCTTGAGAAGATCAAACTGCATGGGGTAAGCCCTATTCATAGAAAAAGCTTTGGTCCCGTGCGCATTTCGTTAGAAAACAAAAAACTTCCTAAGGAGCTCTTGCTAGAACAAATGGATTGGGATATGTTGAACCGGATGGAGACTTTGAAATAAAATGAAGCATGTAGTTTTATCCGGACCCTCCGGAGTGGGAAAATCTACTATTGCCGAGCGTTTGATCCATGAGGGGATATGTGAACGGAGTATCTCTTGCACCACACGGCCCAAACGGGGTTTAGAGATTGAGGGGCTCGATTACGAATTTCTCACCGATGAACAATTTCATGAGTGTGTGAAAAACGCAGAGTTTGCGGAGGTGGAAGAGATCTTTGGCCATCTATATGGAACAAAAAAGAAAAGAATTTTTGAGGCCAAAAAACCTCTGGTTTTTGTTGTTGATGTTGATGGAATGCTCTCTTTAAAAAATGCCCAGGTCCCATTAATTACCATTTTTATTCTCCCCCCTAGTTTAGATTCGTTGAGAGAGCGGCTTGAGCGGCGTGGCGCGAACTCCGCCCAGGAGATCCAAAAAAGAATCGAGCGGGCCGGTTACGAGATGGCGAAAAAAGATTTTTACGACAAACAGGTCGTTAATTTAGATCTACAAACATGTTATAACACAGTGAAGGAGTACATACTATCCCATGAAAAATCAGCATAAACCGTTGACAACAGAATCCTACTTAGTCGAAACAAAAGATCTTTTTAAATTAGCCCAGGCCCTTATAGGGAAGGCGCGACACGAGATCCGTGCAGGCAAAGAGGTGAAACTTAATGGACTCTTTCAAAAGTAATTTTTATTTTTAAATAAATCTTACTAAAATGCTACACTGATTATACCTATGAAACGACACGCTAAAACATTGATTACCGCAGCTTTGCCCTATGCGAACGGGCAAATTCATGTTGGCCATCTTGCTGGTGCTTACCTGCCTGCAGACATCTACCATCGCTATCTTTTAAGTAAGGGGGATGAAAGCCTC
>RGXB01000171.1 GCA_010029555.1 bacterium | reverse complement strand
TCAAATCTTCCGATCGGACTCTACGTCAAAGTTCCTTTCACAACCTTTTTTCTTCGTTTGAGAAAGTCAAGCTCACACTTACCGAAAACTATTATCAGAAGGTTTTGGAAAACGATTTCAATCGCAAGGTGAGGAGATTCGACTCGTCAATGGAGGCAGCACTATTTGGAAACGAAATTCCCGTATCTGTCTACCAAACTCTTTTAGACACTGTAGAAAAGGGGGAGAATCTTAAGCAGCTCCATCGTTATGTGGATTGGAAGGGCAAGATATTAGGTCTTAAGAACGTCCACCCATATGATATGTATGCGGAACCGTATGAAGAGATCGAGGTGAAATATACACTCGAGGAGGCAATAGAACTTGTATTGGAGTCCATTCGCCCGTTGGGGGAAGAGTATGTAGCAATAGCCGAAAAAGGGCTTAAAAATGAGCGCTGGGTCGATTGGTTTGAACGGCCGGGTAAAAGAAGTGGCGCCTACTCGTCGGGCTACTATAAATCCTACCCCTATATTCTGATGAATTTTACCGGTTCTATCAGGGATCTTTTTACTTTGGCTCATGAGCTAGGGCATAGTATGCACAGCTATTACAGCAATAAAAATCAGCCCTATCCCTATGCCTCTTACACCATTTTTGTAGCGGAAGTAGCTTCTACCTTTCATGAGGAGCTTCTCTACAACCTTTTGATGAAAAAAATTCAGGATCCTAAGATTAAGAAATATTTTTTGCACTATAAAGCTGAGGCTATACGTGCAACAATCCACCGTCAAACCCTGTTTGCGAATTTTGAAAAACAGGCCCATAGCTGCGTCGAAAATAAAGGTGTGTTAACCGCAGATTATATTTGTGGTATTTTTAATGATCTTTATCGAAAATATTATGGAGACAGCTTTGTAATTGATCCGTTGTTAGGTGTAGAGGCTTTACGTATTCCCCATTTCTACTCTTCGTTTTATGTCTATCAGTATGCAATAGGGATGAGTGCAAGTTTGGCGCTACATGCAAACTTGTTGAAAGACCCTGTTGAAGGGAAAAAAAGGTACTTAGAGTTCATTAGCTCCGGAAGTTCTAAAAAGCCTGTCGACATTTTAAAAGATGCTAATGTGGACGTTCGGGACCCCCTAACGATTCAAAAAGCATTAGATGCGTTTAAACAATTAGTTGATCAATTGGACACATGATCGATCAAAGAGACCAAAAAGCCAAAGGCTACTTCATCGTATTGAATGAAAAAGGGCTGCATACACGCCCTGCAGCGGAATTTGTCCGCTGTGCTGCACAATTTAAATCGAATATCACCTTGCGTTTTGAGGACTTGACTATCAATGGAAAATCCATTTTGGGGATTTTGATGTTAGCTGCCGCAAAAGGATCCAAGGTGTGTGTTGAAGCGGACGGGGAGGATGCCGAGGAGGCGGTTCGATCACTATTGGATCTTTCCAGGAACCGTTTTTATATCACATACTAGAGATCATCTCTGGTAAGATCCAGCACTTTTTGAGATATATAAAGGGGAAATGTATGGGTTTTCAAAAGGATCAGTACATCGCTGGGTCTTACATCTATCGATACGATCTCTTTGCCCGATCGGTCTAGAAAAAGATTTGCAAAATAGATCGATTCTTCGACATGATCAATAACGCACTTTATGATCTTAAGATCAAACCCAGCAACAACCCCTGAAATAATATCATGTGTCACCGGGCGTCGATAGTCCCTTCTAAGCTGCTCATTCACCTCGCTTGAAGTGTAAAGGGGAACAGTCCCTTTTTTTGTGTGGAGTTTGAATAGCGTATAGCTGGGGTGGGGATCGACTTCATAAGATTCAATAGGAATTAGGGTCTCGTCAAACATGGA
>RGXB01000018.1 GCA_010029555.1 bacterium | reverse complement strand
GAGCGCAGTCCCAAAGGGAAAAAAACAAGAGTGAGAAGCTTTTTTAAGATTTTATCCAGTCGTCGAGACACTCCTCCCGTAAAGAGGGAAATAGCAAGCTTAGGGATATCCTTAAGAACCAGCTCCAGCGCCACGACTATAGGAAAAACAATTAAACTCACGAGGCGACTAAGGACAAAAGCCGAGGCTTTACCCGTCGAGTTTTTGCTATCCTCACCATATAAAACCAAATTCTCAATTCCTCTTGCTACAGTTGCAGTCGGATGGGTTAAGGCGTGCGAGGTCATCTTTATCCCTTAAATTCTTTGTATAAGATAAATATTATATAAAATATTTACATTTATTGCAAACGGTTTACGTGGGGATCTTAACCTATTGAATGGGTGTTTGTAACAATCTCGCCTTTTTTTGGTTTGGAATATTAGGACTGCAAAGTAGGGAGGAGTATTGAATAAATTAGCTAGTTTAGAACGAGAAAAACACCCTTTTTCAACCACCTTGAGAGAGGATCCTTGAAAAAGGGTGCAATTTAATAATGATCCTTTATACCACTAGCTATTTCACAACTTATGCATCCTTGGCGAAAACAGAGATTTTTTTTGGGTTCAGCCACTGCATATTGGAGTGAGCGTTCATCACGCCCCGCAAATTGGAGTTATTTCCCATCATAGCCTCTACACTCACTGAGGGGGCTTCGTTACCGTCAAATGACATAGGGTCGGCCGCACCAAGAACAACGATAGCATCATTAGAAGCAAAATCAAGCGGATCGATCTCTAAATGAGTCACTGTTGTCTTTTTTGCGAAATCAAATACATCCCCTTTCGGCGTCCATACGATCTGTACGCCTGAAGCTTGAGCATGAGCTAACAGGTCTTGTCTGAATTTTTCAGGCAATGCACTAATTTCCCCGTAAGCCGGAAATTCGATGACACTACCTGACGGGAATTTTTTCTCTTTAAGAAGATGAATGTATGTCTGGACCATGGCATGCAGCACCTCTTGTCTTAAATCTGTTGAAGCGGCCTGAGCAAAATAGCCCCCACCAAAAAGTGTTGCCTTAAGATAGAACGGTCTTCCCTGCGTTCTATGTAATATTTCGGGTACAACTAACCGATCAAAATACTCTTTATTTGCACTTAAGAACGCACCCCTATTAAAAAAGGCGCCGTCCTTCATTGATACATAATATTTTGTAGGATCTGCATCACCTAAAACCCCCTTCAGTTGAGGATTACCCTTTTCAATATCTTGATGGGCTGGAATTTTTCCATCTGGATAATAAGTGGGAAATAGTGGCCTTGGGTTCATTAGAGAGCCCACCTTAATTATGAAATCTGTGGCGTCTAATTCATTAGGATTTGTATCGCCACGATCGGAGGTAAAATCTCCACATCCGTATTTTTCAAACTGTGCACCAGCTGTTGCTAGATAGAGAACCTTTCGATGCTTTTCAAGAGGAGTTCTAATAGAATTATAGCCCCCTTTGGCAGTTACCGTAATATATGCCGATTTTAAACAAGAGACCCTTTTGATTCTTCTCTCTTCATCTGATAATAGTAGTGCATCATAATCCTGAACATTTCTAAGATCATCCTCTGAGTATTTACCCATACCTGTATAGGCAGATTGTGCGGGGTTAGTTGTCTGTTTACCATAAAATCTACGGACCTTAGTCCTGTCTTCTCTGAACCAGTGCTTTTCATTTCCCGGGTTGAACTCAATACGCCCACCCATGGGAACAGAGACGGCGCTCGAATACTGCAAACCATTCTGGCGCAGCACCTGTTGATCACCATCTGTGACGAAAGCTAGAGTGTGCGTTAAGAACCGTTGCGTCCTCTCCTCAATCGAACTTTGGTCTAAACTTTGCCATTTAGAGGGATCGACTAAAACACGCACTGATTGACAATCTGATTGGAAAATTGCTGGGTGGTAGGCAGGACCGGAAAGAAGTTCTGTAGCATGCGCTCCCAAAATATCCTGTAACTTTATATAAGGAGCTTTGGGTTTGCCTAAATTACCCTCATGAAACTCAGAGGGAACATCCCAAAGCGGCACTCCTGCACCATTAATCAACCCCAATCGGGTGAAAACAGGATGCCTCGGATCCGTAGAATCTATTTTACCTATTAATTTGTTGTACAATTCTAAAAGAGCTGGACTCTGCACAAATCGGCTTGGGTCTATAGCGAATGCCGTTTTAGAGCTATCGGCTGAATCAGTGATTGTAGGCGAAGAAAGGATTGCACCACGCCCCATCTTTGCACCATGGGGTTGCGGGTGATGCATAGCAGAAAACGCCGCTCCACCTCTACGCAAAGGCATAGGTGATGCAACTGCCCCACCAGGTGTCTGTGGGTGAAAATATTTGGATGTAAAAGGAAATTCTGTGTCAGGAATTTGATTCTTTATTTTTCGATCTATCCAGTTGCCTAGCCGATCCGACTTGACCAAAGTAAGATCCTTATTATCTACAGAAAAGCCGAAGATTGGATAAGTTTGTCGTATGAGCTCCATAAGCTTACTTGCTTCTTGAGAATCCACAAGATTAAACCACGGCATAGCTTGCAAGAAAACCGCCTCAAGCTTTTCCAAAGAAGGATCGGTCAATACGAATTGATCCCATCGAGAGCGATCTAATGTGTTTTTTAAAATATCAATCCCTAACTCCAAAAAAAATGAGGTAAAAAATGATTTTGTTGGAAGCTCACAATCTCCAAAAGGGTTTATCCTATTGATAAAATCCTGTGGAAGCTGCGGGATCGGGATTTGTGGTGTCACTAATGAGGGAGAGGGCTCTAAACAAATAGACATTTCTTTTGGATAAGACTTTCCTGTTGTAGTGAGGATTTGCTGCATCTGCTGACTACCTAAAATCATGTCCACTCCACTGGGCATAATACCTAAATTTGGGTAGAATGTGCGCACAGCTTTGACGATACTCGTCACCTTTGGAAAGGTATCCCTTCCGAATACATCAAACAGAACAGCCATTTGTAATGCACGCGAGAGGACCTTTGCGTAATCCCCTTTTTTCTTATCTTCTGGTTCAAAAACATCTAAAACTTTAGGGTTGAATTGAGGTGTACCGTCATCTTTTAAAGAAACCCCTAAGAAGCGCTGTAAATTGAATCCGACAGAACACTCTAAATACCGCAAAATGTGGGGAGCAGCCTTTATTTCCCGCACATCTGCAAAAGACAAAAAGAGCTCTTTTCTTTCCGCATTTTCATTCTGGGATTGATGAATTGTAGGGAAGACCAAGTGCAGATTATCAATTAGCCTAACATCTTCATAGGTAAAAGTTTGAGCGCCCAGATTTTGTTTTTTTACACCTATAGTGCCCGTCAAATCCCGTAAATTGAACATCAAAAGCTGTAAATCCAATAGCGATTGAATATTTAAAGATTTAGTAGCTGCAGCATCTATCATTTCTTTTGCAATAGTTTCTGAAATTCCGGCTGCATCGAGCGTTGCCCCAAAACGACTTTTATGTCCGACAATCGGCGTCACTTTACCTTCAATACCCAAAACTTTAATCAAAATGGAGTCGGGTGGGAGCTCCTCTAAACTATTTTTTTCCCCATCGAGTAAAAATACAGGAATAAAACGCCCTTTAGTCCTACGTATTTTATCCTGAAGCTCAAAAACTTCTCTTAATTCTTTAGATAAATTATCAGAATTGCTTTTGAGGAAAAATCCGCAGCACAAATCATTTTCCGCACCCCGATAAAATGTCTGCTCATTATGGCCAACGTGATGCTTTTTTTGTACTAGAGAACTTTGCATACCACGCACATCCTCTTTTTTTACAACCCAGTGGCTAAAATCTTGGGAAAGCTCTGGAGTGTAGTGATCGATCGACCCACCATTATTAAAGCGCTCCTCCAAATCAATAAAAAGCTTTTTTTGCGCTTGGTAAGAGCTCGCTCCATCTCTGCCTATGCGGTTTTTATGAGTTAGAAAGCCACTCCCTACAGTGCAAGCATTTCGATAAAAGCTTACCCCGAAATCTTGGGGTGCAACCCTATTTGCGGCCATCAAAAGACCTACAGTGACTCCCCCATACTCAGTAAAAAGCCTCATTGAAATTTTTGAGTCGGCTTTTGGAAGCAGGGATACAGATAAAATGTCATTCGACATGTTATACCTGCCGTTTACAAAATCATCCGCTTCAGCAAGGTTGGCGCAGCGCTCAAATAGATCACCTTTTGAATGCAACGAATGCACTTGCCGCACAGAGCGCTCATAATGAGCCAGCTGCTGCGGTGTGATGGGCATATCCTTTATTTTATCTTGCGATAATTTTCTTATCGTAGGATCAACAGGTGTATTAAAAAACTTTCGATGTCGATACTCGCGATACCCCATCCAAATCGCCTTTTCCCACAAGCTCATATACGCAGGCTGAGATTTATAATGGGGAGGATTTTGAGTTCCGTTTCGAGCCTCTTTATACGTGTTAGGTCTCACAGGATCCTGTAAAATCGTCGCAATCGCTCCCTCTTTTGAAACTTGATAGGAAGCTATACCTAGGTGGGCCAGACTCGTACGTATTTCATGGGCAAAGGCGGCATCACCTCCTTCAGCCACCTGTCGGAAAGCCCGATTCAATCTTTCCATCGATATTGTGGTAAGTTCTTGGATATTTGCCCCTGCCAGTGGAGACAATATGTATCCACATGTATCGATCTCAAAATAAGATTTTAATACATCTTTAAGAGGTGCACGAATTTTGTTTAATTCCTCAAGATGAATCTTTTCAAATTCTGGAAGAATTGTTGGGACCTTTTTTGCTAGATAGAAGGGGGAAGAATCTAAAAATGGATAGGTTTTTTCTTGAATAGGTTTTAGAGCAAAAGATCCCACTTTTTTTGATGTTGTGATTAAAGGGACAGGCTTACTCAAAACTTCCAAACATGGAGCGGTTTGAGATAGAGAAGAGACCTGTTTTTTAGATAGGCTTAATGAGAAAAATGATTTGACCTTTTGAAAGAAACCTGAAATCAGGAAAAAAAAATTATTAGCAAAACTTAATATGAGTGTATATGTTCCATTTAATCGAGTATTCAAGGGTTGGCTAGTAGTTGAACTTGCTGAAATTGAGGGATTTACCATCATAAATTTAACCATACAATTTTGTTATTTCTGTTAATCATAACATTAAGCAATCGAATAAGACCATAAATAAATATTTTTTCTTCTATTTTAAATGAAAAAAATTTAGCAAAAATGATCGTTTTCACAATGTTTTACAAATCGATGCCACATCATGCGCCCAACAGTGGCAATTAATTACAGAGATCGACCCGCCAAAGCAAAATGGGTCAAAAGCCTGTTTAACAATATCAATCGATTAAAAGAGTTTTTGCCGTTTTTTTAGGATGAAAAGCGCCCGTAAAGAATCGATCTTTTGGGCAATTTCTTGACGCCTTCTATCCAGTTCCAGCATCTCTTCTTGATTGAGTAACGGAATTTTAGCATTTCTTTCCTCAATAGACGCATATTGAAAGGTCGTAAACGGATTCTCCTTTAATCCCGAACGTGTCTCTTCAAGAATCCATCCACTCCCCTCCAGGGAGTAAACTCTCCCTTTCAAAAGATGATCTGTAATCGCATCCGAGATTCCCCTAAGGTCGATCCGATCCGATTTTTTGAGCCACTCTTTAACCGTTTCGCTTGTGGGTTTTAGCTTACGGTAGGCTTCAAGAATTTTTTCTGCTTCGGGTTTGTCGGCTATTTTTTTACAAAGGAACTCTAAATCGGAAAACCTCTGATTGAATGAGATAAGGTGATTTTGCGTTTTGTCATAAAGCTCGATTTTGGCTTCAATATCGGATTCGGGCTCCTGCCAAAGAGCTTGCACCTCCCCCAGGACATCTTTTCGTATGGAAAACCATCTCTCCCAATCTTCTGCAAGCCACACAAGAACTTCAGGAGAAAAATTTTCCATATTTTTAGAAAAAACAGCCTCATACCGGGTATCCAAAAACCATAATCGGTCGCTTGCATTGATCGTATGGATCAAGTAAGGGATCAAATGCATCGGAGTATGGTCGTAAATTTTTTGGATGTTCGCTCCATTAAAAAACATCGGAATAAGCCTTGCTAAATAGAGAATAAACGGCCCTTCCCCAATCTTCTCTTGCGGAAAACGGTGCAAAAAGCGGCGAAAGTCCTCATGAGAAAACACTTCCCCTGCGGCGAGCGCATCGCAAAGATAAGCAAGATGATTTATGATCGAATCCTGATAACCATCAAATAACACCTCTTCTTCCAGGTTCTCCAGATCCAACGGGCAATGTTTAACCACCTCCAAAAATATGCTGAAGGGGTATCGTGTCGCAAAGAAAAACATCTCCTGATGGGGTATACAACCCTGTTTATACAAATGCAAAAGCCTGGGCATCACCTCTAAGTGAAAAAATGAGCTAAAGGGAGTTTCCTCAACTAGGAGATTTTTAAGGCCCGAGGGGAGCCTTTTCATCGTACTTACAAGAGGATCAACCCCCTCTAAGGGTGCGGGCTCAATGAGGTTTGCCAAAATTTGGAGCTCGCTTTGAAATTTAGGGGGTACAGTTCTAGGAAAATCGGGATCGGACAATAAAAATTTACCGGAAGGGCTCTGTAAGGTAGCAATTTTTAAGATAAATTCGACTGGGGTATCTTCGGGGGCAAAGAACTTCTGGCAAGTAACCAGGACTTTCTCTTCAAGACTTCCCGACTCGATTTTCCTCGTGACATAATTTATTAGGATGGGGAAAAAATCGCTCCCCATCCCTAGATTGACCAGCGCGTCAGAGACGCCTTCAATAGGACAAATCTCTAAAATCTTAGTCTCGAGAAAGTGGTAATAGGGGCGCATATATTCCGTACCCAAACCATTTCTCAAATCCATAACAATACTGAAAAAATGGATCAATCTTTGGGAACCAAAATAGTAGTTGATAAACCCTTCATGAGTGAGAAAATTTTCGACAAACCACTTTTTATCCTCTTCTTTCAAATGTTGTATCTCTAAAAGGAGCTCTCTTTGCTGCAAACGGGGATACACATCTTCAGTTAAGGTAGTCCCTGCGAATTCAATACAAAGGAGTGCAAGTTTGAAAATAGACAAAAAAGGTTGGCCTCTCCTTTTTTCCACCTCCTCTAAAAATTCTGCTCGTTTGTGTGCCGATAAGAATTCAATCCTCCCCTTCAAAACGATTTCCAAAATAAACTCTTTCTTTTCCTCGGAGTCGAGCGTATCGAACTCTCCCATCAACCCAAAAGGATCGTGGTCATCAGGCAATAGGTGTATTCGGGTAGCAAGCATAAATTTGGCGAGAGGTGATAGGGGGATATGGACCGTTTGAGGCTTAAAAATTGAGTGTTTTAACCAGCCTCTTAGCGCCCTAGCCCTTTTTAAAGGAAATTTAGGAAAAATAAGATTGTAAATAGACCTGTTAGCGTCAGGGCTGCTGCAGTAGTTGTTTAAGCTCTCCATACAATCGTATATTTTGTCTTTGGAAATCTCTATTCCCTTCACAATCTCTATCAGGTGATCAATAATACGATAGGCTACGGTATCCTTTTCTGTAGCAGTGTAAGCTCCAAGGTTTTTTTCTAGTTGAGTGGCGTCCTCTGCACATAGAAAAGGGATCATATCGTGTAAAATATAGATCACCTCAAAAAGAGCATCGCTACCGAAAAGGGCTGCATCCCGCAATAAATCTTTTGGTGAGTGGCTCCACAAAATCTCTAATAAAGAACAAGTCCCTATTTTAGACGGAAGCGGCGTGCGAAAAGAGAACAAATCGGGTTGTTTGCTAAGGATGTACTTTTTTTGTTCCCTATCAAGGCTGTAAAAAATAGGCTTGAGGCTCTCTTGATTTCCTTGGAGGGCTTTGTTTCCTACGAGAGCTAGACGAAAGGCCTCTACGCTCATAGTAATTGCCCCATCTTTGAGAGGTAAAGATTCCACTCTAACTCTGAATTCTTTTGATGCAGCCTCAAGACCCTTTTCCCCCTCCCCACTTCCAAGTCCATAACCAAGCGATGGGCAAGGCAATAGATCCTGGGCTATTTTTGTAAAACCCCGGTATGCTCCGAGCTCAATCCCCTTTTCAAAAAACCTCTCCTTGAATTTTTCTACTAAATCGGGAACCTGCCTGATATCCAACGCCTCCTCTAATTTAAAATCTCCCTCTCCGATCTCAACCCAACGTGCCCATTTTTCTATAGTCATAAAGAACCTTTCCCGATTGCGTTAGAGGTTTATTTTGTTGTTTGTTTTGCCCATAAAACTCTCTAGCGAAAATACCTTAAAAATTTCAAGGTCGGTCCACACTGCCACTCCTCGGTCCAAGAGCAAAAAACCTGTTGCCGCAGTTGAGGCCACTCAGACAAAGGTTTGAGCGCTTCTTCAGTATGGGGTTGATGTATAAGCCATTTCAGAGATTGGGGAGTGGGGAGATCTTCCGTTTGTGCTAACTTATGGACTCTTCTTAAAATATGCTCCGAAGAGTCAGACGATAGAATGAGTTCTGGCAACGATATTTTACATTTAGATAATAGAAGATCATGAAGTTTTTCGAAGTATTTACTTTCGAAGATTTCGGCGCTTGTAGGATCCTCAAGGGCTTTTTCTTGAATCAAACTTTGTTGCTGCCTCAAACTTAAAGTTGCTACTGCAATTAAAGGAATACTTATCCTGCTTGCAGTTGCAAAAGTCGGATTTTGCACAAATTCGGCTATAGCCTGTTCGTACAAGAGGGGGGGTAAGAGCTCTATCTCCTTCGAGCGCAACCAGGCTAAGGCCCTTGCCCCCTCCTCATCACTCCACAACGATTTTAAAATGCTAATCCACTCGCCCTCCTGGACCCATTTTTGCATCTCGGCGGGCTGAAATTTTGCCCCTTGAGCCTCCTTTTGGAGATAGGAGGTATTTGTTCTGTTTTCTGCAACCTCCATAAGGCGCTCTAGAGGTCTCAGACAGCTACTCGGAATCATACAATCTAAATCGTGATGAAATGCAAAATATTCTACAGCCGATTCTCTTAAAAAACCATACTTTTAAACAGTAAATAGAAAGGGTTGGGCACTATTTCGCTCTGTGTTTATTTGGCTAGAAAATTGCCTAAAGCAATTTTATGCAATTTTTAAAACAGGAATTTATCAACCTCTACAATCCAACTTTACGAAACATTCCAAAGCAGATTGTAGAGAGTTCATCCTTTTTTAGTCTGCACATCAAGGGCGTTTTTGGCTTTTTGACTCCTGTAGCAAAAATATACGCAAAGCTTCGATTTTTTGGTCGATTTCCCTCTTACTTTGGACCAACTTTTCTCTCTCTTCAGGACTAATAAGGGGGATCTTTTGGTCTTTTTCCTCGTCTGTCTCAAACCCTTCCCTGGTATAGGGGCTCTTTTTCATCTGGTCTCTTGTGTTTTTTAGAATCCAGCCCTTCCCCTCCAGAGAATACACCTCCCCCTCGAGAAGTTCCTCAGTGATTATGTCGCTGATGGGTGCAAGGTCGATCTGTGTCATCCTCTGACGCAAAACGGACAATTTATCCTCCGTTTTTTTGCACTCTTGTAAGATGTCATCCACCTTTTGAAAGCTGTTTGTCCCTTTTAAGTTTTTGCGCAATCCCCTCCAAAGAAGAGGTTTGCTGCTGAAATATGTTTAAAAGATTTCGGGTTTGCTCTAAATCAGAGAGTTTGGCCTCAAGCTTTTTTCTAGGCATCTCCCAAACCTCATGAAGAGTCCTCAAAAGATCTTGTTGCACCATCGGCAAAAATTGCGAAATTATTTTTGAGGTGTGGGGATCAAATATCTCCGGGGCCTCCAAGGCCAAGTAATGCAACCATCTCCCCTCCCCTATCAGAGTTTGTGGACAGCGATTGAGAAATTGGCGCAAATCCTCCGGAGCATAGATGTCTCTTCGCATCGACAAACTTATTTCTCGGATATGTTCGGTTATCGATTGTTTGCGACCCTTGAACTGGACAATTTCACCAGAAACGCTGGCATCGTAGCGGCATTCTTGCGCTAACTTTAAAAAAGTGGAATAAGGCAATCTTGTGGCAAAATAAAACATTTCCTTAGAGGGGATGCACCCCTTCTCATACAGCTGATTCAACCGACTGATCACTTTTTCTTCAAAATGGGTGGCAAATTTGATATCTTCCATTAAAAGCTGTTTGAGCCAAAGGGGCAATGTTTGTATGGAGTTGGCAAAAGTGCTATCGAAAAAAGAAACCGAATCCCGTTTTCCTGATGAGAAAAAAACTTGGTACACATTTCTACAGCACACTGATCGAATCCCTGTTTCTTTAGCTTCTCTTCCAAATACTTTTTTAGACTACTCTCCAGCCTTAACTCTCTACTTAGCTGAGAAAGGGCGTATGGGGCTATATTCGCTGAGCAGATTTCCAAAATTTTCTTTTCTAGAAAAGGGAGAAGCTCTTGGTTAAAGGCACTGCCAAGAGAGGTTTTCAATTTGTCCAAGATGTTAAAAAAAGAGGTTATACTTCTGTCTTGTAAGAAGAGCTTCAGGACCTCCTTATCCTTAAAGAAATGATCTATGAACCACGTCATATCCTCTTGCAAATAAGTATTTTTTTTCCAATAAACCTCTATCTTTTTCCCTAAAATAATCTGTGAAATAAATCTTTTTTTCTCCCAAAAATCCAAAACATCAAATTCCCGCATGAGTGCATCTGGATCAAAATCCTGGGGCCTAAGCGCTAGTTGTTTTGCTAAAAGGATCTTGGTAATTTCTGCACAAGGGATATGCAACTTATGGACTCTAAAAGGGCAGTTTTTACACCATTTGGCAATCAAGAGCGCCCTTTTAAAAGGGTGTTTTGGATAAACGAGAGACAGTAACCCCATATCGGCACCCGGCTGACTGCAATAGCTGTTCAGGCTATGGAGTAAAGCATCGGTTTCCTCTATTTCAGTGATTCTGCCGTTATGAAGCGTGATCTGATGCATCATCAAATTATAACCTAATAAGCGTCTATCCGTTGCAGGATAATAAACAATTATTTCTTCATAGGTTTTTGGCTCCTGACTAACGAATTCAGGAACCATCTCTTTTAAGATCTCTATTGCCTTTAGAAGTGTATCGCCTCCGAAAAGGGCCGCATCATGGAAAAAATCCTGGGGCGTCGATTGAGCTAGAATCTGTTGTAAAGAAGAATCCCCAATGACAGCAGGCAGTTGCGTTCTGAAGGGAAAAAGATCGGGTTGTTTTGCTAAGATATACTTTTTTTCTTTTAACCCAAGCCCATAAAAAATCCTCTTATAGGATAAGCAAGAATTCTTGAAAGCTTGACTTCCGATAAGAGCCAAACGGAAAGCCTGAGCGCTCATCTCAACATCCCCATCCTTCAAAGGGATGTTCTCTACTCTCTCGCGAAAAAGATCCTTATAGGTATTTGGCGCAATCGGCTCTTTGCGCTCTTCATAACCCATTCCCATAGAGGGGGCCGGCAGATAATCACAAGCTATGTTAAAAAGCCCCTCATACAGGCTAAGCTCTTTTTTACCCTGAAAAAATTTTTTTCTCAAAGCAACCACAAGCTCGGGAACTTGCCTGATGTCCAGGGGGTGCTCAAAACAGCTTTTGCAATTATTAAGCTCGACCCAACGGGCCCACTGATTTACACTCATAAAAAATCTTATTTTATAATTTTTTTCGCTAAGGGTTTTTTTAATAGAAGCCTGGTTGTTCCATTTTTTTTGCAACAACGCAAGGCTGACCCAAAGAGCTTGCAAAATAAAATGCGTCGAAATTCTACATGTGCCTCAATATTAATGAAATACAATAAATACCCTTAAAAAGGGTTCTCTATTTGGCTTAAATCGGCTCTTAAGTCTATTTTTTTCCATTTTTTGCTCTATTTTACCCAGAAAAATTATTAAATATAAATATAAAATGTGATATAATTAGATCTGATAGGAAAGACTATGAGCTGCAATAATTTATCGTTTTTTAGCATTGGTCAAGCTGGCGATCAGCTACCTAAGCTGATGACCTCTTTTTCCGGTCTTCAGGATAATCCCTCTAGTCTTTCTGCATTTTTTAAAAGTCTGTCTCTCGACCCTTCGGTATTGGATAAGGTAAGACCTTTTTGGGATCGGTGCATTAGCCTATCCTACCTTTCATCAGCCTTTTCTATCCCCCACTCTCTCCACAAACTAAATAAAAAAATTTTTGATCAAGACAAAACGGCTATAGCCCTTCAGGCTTTCAAAGTCGCCAAACTTGCCACCGATGTGCTAATTGGGTTAGAGGAATTGGATGTTTTGAGCGCTACTCCTACACAAAAAGAGGCCCTTTACGAGTTTAATCTTTGGGTTGTTGTTTCTTTAGCCTTTATGCACCTTTCGCAATCTGACCAAAAGGGGTGCGATTGCAAAAAAATTGCCCGTCTTCTCCTCACTAGCGTACCTGCAGCGTATGAAGTTTTAGGTCCAACAGCCAGGGATTTAGTGGTAAAAACGGCCATGGCAGGCTCTTCTATTTTCGCGTGTCTGCATAAATGGAAATCCAAACTAGGATAAAAAAGGGTTTCAAAGCCCCCTATAAGGTCTTGAAGGGCTCTTCAGGATTTCTTCTTGGGTTCTTGGACTTAAAGTGAGCCCAACCAGTTCCATAATCGCAACCACTACCTCCCCTAATCTAGGGCTATTTTGACAGAAATCTTGTACCATTTCTTGAGCTTTAGATAATTCGATTTTTTCTTCTTTCGACCACTTGAGTAGCCAATCTTTGTCCTTTTCCATTAATTGTGTGATACGGATGCAAAGAGTATGATATGGATCTTTAACAATCCGTTTGTAGTTTAAAACCAGTGCAGACAAATCATCCAAAACAGCGCTATAGGCAAAATGGAGCAGTTTTATCATACTCTCCCCTCTTTGGGGAGCCAAGGCTGAGCCAGCTCTTAAAATAGCGCAAATTTTTTCTAGGACCCCCGGAAGATTTTCTTTCGCATCTAGGAAAAGATCTCTCCATTTCGAAAAAAAAAGATTTTGGCTTTCTTTGAAAGCAAGATACTCTTGGGGAGCCCTTTTGATGGAGAGGAGCTTTCGAACGATATGAAAAAAACTATCATGGATCAGCTCTGAATGCTTACTAAAAATCAGATCGTAATCGATATTCAGCTTTACGAAAGCATCGCTATCTAAAATTTGTTCTACCTCAACCAGACGCAGTGGGGGGAGATTTGGATCTTTATTACTCAACTCCGTGTATTTTTGAGCGAATGTCTCGATTGATGGTGTGGTAAAAATGATCCCCTCCTCATCATATTTCACATCAAAGCCCAATTCTTGAAGGAACCTTTGTTCGTCAGGAGATTGAAAGTTTCTTCCATCGATTTTCCCATCAAGAAAAAAATTATCCAATTCGATCATGGTAGGCTGATCGACGGGAAATTGCTCTCGATTCAAGATAAAAATTTCCTCATCGGATTTATTGGGTCTCCATTCAAGACTTCCTCCTTTTTCCGTGCAATCCCAACACCACACAATTTCTTGTGGCGAAGCGGGCAAAACAACCTCTACAGGATCAACGAAAACCTCTCCCCCATGCGGTTCAGGAGATTCTGTTGTTTGTTGAGAAAGGATAGATTTTGCAATTCGAGATATCGAGGTTTCAAGGTTTTGTCGCAAAACGGGCTGCTGTACATCCGGCAAACTTGCGGGAGGTGTGAAAACGGGATCCATACCGAATGACTAGCTTAAACCAGCAAATTCCTTCAATAAGAATTCTTTTTAGTAAAAAGATCCCAACAAAAGATCAAGGGCATAATTGTAAAAACCGGGAAAAACAGTACAGAATTACAAAAAAGAGCATTTTTAGACTGTTCACCAAAAAGGATCTCCCTGATCGGCTGGAAGTTTCTCTATCCGCTCCATAGCTGACTTAAAAAACAGATCTCTCCATTTTGGATAAGGGCTATTGGTAGAGGGGTTTTCCATTTGCAGATGGGACCAAGCTGTCCAAAAAAGATCGGATACGATCCGATATAGAGCCATGCAATACCTATCTTCTTGAGTCGGCTGCTCCGTATAGTTGCCCAAAATCTGCCACATCATTTCATCAGACCAGCGCTCAATCGAGGCCATTGAGGCCAGGATGTGATAGGGGTGGCTCATCGCAGCATACTCCCAATCGATGAAAAAAAGGGTATCCCCTTTTCTTAAAATGTTCTTACGGTGCAAATCCAGGTGACATAACGTTACGGCGATCTCGTCGTGCTCGATGTATTCGGTGATTAAGATCCCCCTTTTGGGATCAAAAAAATAGGGGCGTGGAGCGATATGGGTATTTTCCAGCTGTTTCAGTACAGAATACTCCACCTCCTGGCTCGAGTAGAGCTCTTTCAATAGATTTGACGACAGGCGGAAAAAATAGCTCTCTCCCCCTTTTTTTACCTGATAGTTGGTGTTCGTCGCCGCTAACTCCAATAAACGTTTTGGATACTTAGGATGATCTTTTAAAACACCTTCGATCATCTCATCATAGCCGAGATAAAAGCCCCAATCTTGAAAAAGCTGTTGCTCCTCTGGAGTCTGGGTATTTCCCGCATCGATTTCTAGAAAGTTCGGTCGCGAAACGGACTGCGGTACACCTCGCAAACTTGCAGGAGGGGTAAAAAGGGGATCCATACCGGTTGACTAGCCGAAATCGGCAAATCCCTGCAATAGGAATTGTGCTTCTAGCCTTAGATCCCCCCCCGAAAGAGT
>RGXB01000170.1 GCA_010029555.1 bacterium | reverse complement strand
TTGGATCCTTTTTGTTCAAAAGCGGACGGGATAGAAAAATCGGTGATCTCAAGGATTTTCAAAAGGAGCGGTTTCGCTGTGGGAAGAATCTCGCTTTCCAAGGGGTGTCTCCCCTCTTTGAACCAAAGGCTATATACTAGAGCAGCAAGATCTCTCCCTTTGTTCAGCTCTTTAAAAATAGCCTCAAGGTACTCTTTTTGGGTAAGACTGTAGATATCTATCATAAAAAAACGATTGCACCGGGAGGGACTTGAACCCCCAACCACCTGGTTCGAAGCCAGGTACTCTATCCGGTTGAGCTACCGGTGCACAGGTAATGGATTAAAACGCCCCTTTTCTCAAGCTAAGAAAAGCTCGGCAAAAGGAATTTTTTGTTTAATAGGGCCTAATTTTAACTTTTATCAAACCTTAAAGTCAAATGATTCCACCATGAGAACCCACATCGGCTATCTATTTGTAAAATTTTCTCATGGGAACCAAACTCGAAAATCGGTAAAATAGATCGATGACGATACAGACTAAAGGGGTAGTCCTCAAAGGGATTCGCTACAACGACACGCAAGAGATCCACACTTTATTTACCGAGGAGCTTGGGCTCATCTCCTTGATCACAAAATCCAAAAAAAAGGAGAACCTCCCCCCCCTGTATGAGGGTGAGTTCGTAGTGAAAAAGGGTAAAAATTTTTTCCAACTTCTTGAAGCAAAACAGACGGCGTTCCACCACAAAATCCGTGAAAGCCTCGACACCATCGAAACCGCGTTTAAACTCATACACATTCTTTTAAAAAGTCAAATGCCCCTTAAGGCGTCACCAGCCCTGTATGCACTCTTCAGCACTTTTTTAAAACAGCTCCCTAACGTAAAAAACCAAGGGACCCTTAAGGCCGTTTTTACCGCAAAATTACTCTTTCATGAGGGGCATTTGGATCCGGATCAACCCCTTTTAGCAAAACTAGCTACCCTCAGATCGTTCAAAGAAATGGATTGTTTTGTTCTGAATGAAGCAGAGAGTAAAGAGATCGATCAACACTTTGATCAGGCGTACGATTTTTCTTTTAGAGGGTAAGAGGGGATTTTTTATGAATAAAGGGGAAAAAACAAAGAATTGCGCAGAAGAGGACTCGAACCTCCACAGGATTTCTCCCACAACCACCTCAAAGTTGCGTGTCTACCATTCCACCATCTGCGCGATGAAAAATAAAAGTATAGCACCAAGATTAATCGAAAGAGTTATTTCGGGCAATACTTTTATTGCTCTGGGGCTCATAAAGTTCTATAAAAAGTGGTTGGATCCCCTTAAACCAAAATGGTGCAGATTTTACCCTTCGTGCTCCGATTATATGAGCGAGGCGATCCAAAAAAAGGGGTTGATCCAGGGAATCAGGATGGGGTTATTACGCCTTCTTAAGTGCCACCCTTTTCACCCTGGGGGAATCGACTTCGTCGAGGATGAGGGAATCTCCAGCTCTTTGCCCACCGACAAAACCTGACTTGTACCAATCTGATTGAGGGTGGCAATCTCCTCTACACTCACTCCGTAGCGACGGGCGATCTGCCAGAGAGTCTCTTTGGGTTCCACGCGGTGGATCACCCGTTTTTTTTCAGGGTCTCTTTTTTGGATTTCCAAAACAGGGTTTTCAAAAAACTGTTTCGCCCGCTGGCGCACCTTTTCACTTCTTGAGCTTGTGATGAGATTTTTTATCCCCTCACTTACCCAAGGCTGCTCAACACCGCAGAGGTCTAAAAGCTCTAAAACCTGGTTATCGTCCAGCGAAAACAGATCGGGCTCGACCCAAAAATAGAGTGAAGCAACATTTTTAGACCTTCTATCTAAAAGGGGTTTCAAGAAAGCTTTTAACGAACGTGTCGATTGCAAGTCTACGTCATCA
>RGXB01000169.1 GCA_010029555.1 bacterium | reverse complement strand
TCTGGATCGACTTTTCCTGCATGAACCAAGACGCCGACCCCTGCGAATCTAGACTCATGCAGGACTACGGCCACAGCGTTTGCCCGCACTGCGGTATGCCATTATACGGGGTGGAATCAACTTTGGCACAACGTGATGATAAAAAATCCAAGCGCAATAGACGTAAACGTGATCGCCAAAAGCAGCAACGTTTCACACCTACCGACGTTACGCAGGAGGAAGTCTCTACTGAAGGTGACAAAGGAGGGGATACCAAGGATGAAGCTCTTGTTTCATCTCCTACGAGTATCGCACCCAAATTCATCACTCCACCCCCGGCACTCATCATCAGCGCACTCTCCCATCGCAAAAGCGAGGCAGTTCATCAAGAACCTCTTCTACCCACCTCTCCCTTAGAGGTTACGGAGGTGCCTTTGCAAGAGATACAGCTCAATCCCTCTGATGAGATCCACTCTTTATCCGCTGGTTCCACATCGAGAGGAGAGGAAAATACTTCACTAGAATCTTCTAAAGAGGTATAATATCTCGAAACCTGAAACCCCTCTTTGCGCAGGTGGTGGAATGGTAGACACTAGGGACTTAAAATCCCTTGGCCTTTAGGCCGTGCAGGTTCGACTCCTGTTCTGCGCAATAAAGCCCCAGAAGTATATCTGGGGCTTTTTTTATTTACATTGTGAGCAGTTTTAAGATCCAACGTTCTTGTTTCTATTTTATCTTTTTGTGGTACCAAACCCTCTCCTTTAATCTTGAGGATTTTGCCATTTTGTGTCCCTTCAGGAATAGTGAGCTTGTAGCTGCCACTTAAAAGAGTAGGGATCTCTTTTTTGGCACCTAGCGAAGCCTCTACAAAACTGATAGGCAGATCTAAATACAGGTCATCCCCCTCGCGGATAAACACGTCATGCGGCTCCACTTTAATGACAACGTATAAGTCGCCATTCGGGCCGCCATGTACTCCCGCATCACCCAACCCTGGCATGCGTAAGCGCATCCCATTGTCTACTCCTGCTGGAATATTGAGCTGTACCTGTTTTTTATTTTTGACCTGGCCATGACCATGGCACGATCCACAGGGATTCTTGATGATCTCACAAGATCCGTTACATGTGGGGCATGTCCCTGACATCGTAAAAAAGCCGCGCGACTGCTGAATGTGCCCCGTTCCTTTGCAGGTGGGACAAGTTTGAATATCAGATGCGCTTTTTGCTCCAGAACCGTTACAGGTCTCGCAGTTTTGCGCTACTTGTATGAGTGCTGTTTTTTCTACCCCTTTAGCCGCCTCTTCGAATGAGAGGGTTAAAGTGATTTGTTTACTTGCACCCTGTTGCGGATATTTTCCGCCCTCGCCTCCTTGGGATTCGAAACCAAAAAAGCTCTCAAAGATCGATCCTCCTCTTCCTTGGCCGAACGCATTCATGAAGGTGTGCAATGCATCCTCCATGCTGGAGCCATAATGGCCACCAAAGCCGCCCTGTCCATTGACAGCATCGGCACCGAAACGGTCGTAAGTTTCTCTTTTCTTTTCGTCGCTAAGAACTTCGTAGGCAGCAGAAATTTCTTGGAACTTCTTTTCTGCCTCCTTGTCCCCCTGGTTTTTATCAGGGTGATAGGTTACAGCAAGTTTTCTATAGGCTTTTTTGATTTCTTCTTGCGTTGCACTTTTAGCTACGCCGAGAACTTGGTAGTAATCTTTTGACATGCAACAATCGTGTTATGGACGGTGTCTTAAAGCCGCTTTTTGTTTGATTTTACGTCTTTCAGAGGGTTTTAAGTAGTATCTTCTTGCACGAAGAGTTTTCATAATTCCTTCGCGATCTACTTTTTTCTTCAAGTGGCGAAGAGATCTATCAACTGTTTCACCCGGACGTAATTTAACTTGAATCATGAAT
>RGXB01000168.1 GCA_010029555.1 bacterium | reverse complement strand
TTTACCCCTCGATCATCGCTGTGATCTTTTCAGCATAGGCTGCATGCTTTATCAAATGATAAGTGGTGAACTCGCATTCAAAGGCGATAATGCCCTTAAAATCATGAATGCACTTGCACTGCATGAACCCAAACCACTCAATTTAATTGATAGCTCGGTTCCAGCCAAAGTTGCAGAACTGGTCCAAAGTTTGATGTCAAAAAAAGCCTCAGAGCGAATGGCTTCTGCCAATGATCTGATCAAAATGATCGACGAAATTGATAATTTCGATACCCAAGGCGCAAATTCAAAACAATCAGCTACTGCAGTATTACCCACACCCAACCTACCAGGCCAAGGTTACCAAGCAACGCTTACGCCTTGGTATTTAAACTGGAAAATCGGCCTGCTTGCACTAGCTGCCATTATAAATCTTGGGTTATTGGCATTTAACTATGGCAATTTTGGAACCCAGTCAAATTCGATTAGTGGTCTTACATTTGGCGAGCCAAACAAAGTCGGTGTGCTCCATAGCACCACGGGATACATGCGAACCACTGGTAAAAATGTAAAAGATTTAACCATGATGGCCATCGCAGAAATTAACGAAAGCGGGGGCATTCTAGAATACTCAGACAAAGGGGTACCCATTTCCCGCCGTAGAATTCTTGCCTACGAATCTGATGGCCAGTCCAACCCGGAAATTTTTGCAAAGCTGTCAGAAAAACTAATCACCCAGGATAAAGTAAAAGCTATCTTTGGTTGCTGGAATTCAACGGACCGAAAGGAATGCCTTTCAGTTTTCAACCAGAACAATAACATCCTTTTATACCCCACATCCTACGAAGGGCTGGAACAAAACCCCAATGTGGTTTATTTGGGTGCTGCCCCAAATCAACAACTTGAATTCACCTTCAACCACATGATAAACAAGCTGGACAAAAAAAAGCTGTTTCATGTTGGAGTAAACAGTGTTTATTCCAAGGTCGCTTCAGAAATTCTTGCCCAACAGCTAAAAGAAATCAAAGAAGAAGATAAAACGATCAAAGCTGTTCTTGCGGGTGAGAAGCTCTTAAATCAGGGTAATTTTAAATTTGATGAGGTAATCAAAGCCATTGTTGCAGCAAAACCCGACCTCATCATCAATACCCTGAGCGGGGATGCAAACCGTGATTTCTTCCGCGCACTTAGAACTCAGGGAATCAAAGGCTCTACCATTCCAACCTTATCTTTCCATATTAGTGCCGAAATTCTTCAAGAACTCGACGTCGAAAGTTGCACGGGCGATTTTGTTGGTTGGAATTATCTTCCCTCCATCGAAACAGAACAAAACAAGACTTTCCTCGAAAAAGTTAAAGGCAAACTCGGCAACGACACCATCGTAAATGACAGCATGGAAGCAGGCTATTATGGTGTTTATTTATGGGCCCAAGCTGTACGAGAAGCAAAATCATTTGATCCAGACAAAGTACTTCAGGCAATCAAAGGCCGAACTTTTGCAGCGCCAGGCGGCCCTGTTGAAATCGACAAAGACACACTCCATACCTATTTGATTCCAAGATTCGGTAAAATCATCGGGCCGGGAAAGTTTGAAATCATCCAAGGAAACGAAGGTAAACCACTTAGACCCATCCCATACCCAAGGTACCGATCCCAGGAAAGTTGGGAAAAATATCTCAGCAATCTTCATACCACTTGGAATAACAATTGGTTCGGTGCAAATTAAATTCCTTGTTATTGTTCAAACCCACTCTTTCACAATCTAAAGCATCAGAAAAATTATCCTGATAATAGCCTTTTGCATGAAATTTTTCATTGTTTCAACGATTGAAAAAGTTATATTCAAAACTGCTTTCTGTCCTAATGTTACTTTAATTAAGGAACCTGAATGTGGGTCACAAACAAACTGAT
>RGXB01000167.1 GCA_010029555.1 bacterium | reverse complement strand
AGTCACGCTGCCGCCTGAACTCACTACGATCTGATCATAGTCAGTGCCCGCAACAGGGGTTGAATTTGCCCCTTGGATTTCAATCTGCAGGGTATTAGTAGGACTTAAGCTCAGACTGGTGGTGGTAACTTTGCCTGGGCTATTACCGGGGGCGATAATGCCCGTGCCCGTTGCAGTCAGGGTGCCAATAGATCCCGTGCCTTTTAGGGTTCCACCTGAAACAACATAGTTGGTGGATTGGGTATTACTGATCTGCACCACGCCTGTGGTCACATTGGTGGTGGTATTGGTGTTGGCCCCTGAAATCGTAGTCAAACCCGGAGTAGCGGTAATGGGTGTTAAGCTAGCACCTGACACCAGTCCATTCAAATTGATATTTCCAGTACCCGCATTTAAAGTTGTGCTGCCGTTTAAAGCCACCCCGCCCAAGGTCATCGTGGCATCGGTGGTTGCCACCGTTCCCTGAATGGTAATCGAGGAAGGAGCAGTGATTACAAGCCCGCCAGCAAAGGTGGTGCTGTCGTTAGTCCCATCGCCAAGGGTCACTGCGCCAGTGTTGGCAAAGGTTGTTGCGCCTGCAATATTGTTGCTGGTTCCGGTGCGCCCGTGGTGTTGATGGTCAAATTGCTTGATCCGGGCGAGGCGGTTCCGGTAACTGCAGCCATATTAATAATATTGGCAATGCCGGTGCCAACGGTGAGAGTTACATTATCTTCAAGAATGGCATTACCCAGGGTGATGGTTCCAGTAGAGGCGCCCCCCACAAAACCATTACCACTTTTTACATTGAGCGGTGTATCGGAATCACCAAGGGTGATGATTCCAGCGCCAGCAGCAGTTATCGTACCTTTAAGGTTGATCGCAGAGGGGTTGGTAGCAATGATGCCACCGGTGAAATTAAAGACATCCGAACCAACATTTCCAAAGGTTAGCAAACCACTGTTACCAAAAGTGGTTTCGCCTGCAACGTTGCTGAGTTCAAGTATTTCGACATTGTAGGCACCACCAGCAACGGTCATGCCGGAGGTTACAGTAAGATCGCCTTGAAAGATCAAAAGACCTATGTTTGTCAAAGGGTCGAAATCGGTGATATCCGTAATGGTGATGGTAGCTGATTTAATTGCGCCACTAAAAACTGCGCTTGCTGCGTTGGTGATTGTCAGGCCTGTTAGGGGTATAGTTGCGCCAATATCTTCTGAGGCTGCAATGGTTCCAACACTACCTGCGTTAAGTGTAAGAGTGCCCAAGCCATTGACAGTTTTGTGGAAAATGATTTCCCCACCGGTAGTGAAATTGTTTTTGGTGGTATCAATCGACAGGTTGCGACCGTTGAGATCTAGTAATCCTGTAAACTCAACATTGTTGGTGGCGCCAGCTCCTTCACTGGTCATAGTAACTGTCGATCCGCTACTACCCCCGGTAAGAGTAATCAAGCGTGTTGCATCAAAGGCGCTTGCGGCCGCACTACTGTTGTAAAACTGCTGGCCTGTGGTGTTGTAGGTGGTACCGGTAAGGGTGATGGAACCGTTGTCCGCACCATCTGATGCTTGGACGGAAACATTGTTCATGGTGCCAACATTAGCGCCTCCAATATTCCCCAAGCTGATATCATTGCCAGTAATGTTTAAAGCAAAAAGTGCCTGTGTCCCACCAGTAGTACCTCCAATGGTGACATCGCCGGAGTTGGTGATATTAACAGGATTGTTAATAGTTAAACTATAGTTGTGTCCTGCAGCGCTATCAATATTTCCAGTGATACCTATGGCGCCAGTACCAGCAGACAAAACTAAAGGAGATCCACTGTTACTTGCATTGACAACCACATTTCCTGTATAGGTTTGGCTGTTATTGGTGGTGCTGACATTGCTGTTAAGTTTTATGTTGGAACCGGTAACTGCAAAAGTGCCCGAGCCAAAGCTGGTAACACCAATCGTGATATCATTTGTATCAA
>RGXB01000166.1 GCA_010029555.1 bacterium | reverse complement strand
GCTGGATTCACTGGAGCAGCTGGATTCACTGGAGCAGCTGGATTCACTGGAGCAGCTGGATTCACTGGGGCAGGTATTACTACATTTCCTTGGCCTCCTTGACCTCCTACCTGCTGAATTGCTCCATTTTGGAAACCATCAAGTGCACCTCTTTCACCATCTCCACCATCTTCCATTGCTACATCACTATTTTCAACAAGTGCTCGTGCTCGTAATGGTTGTGTTGGTTGTCTTGGTCGTATAGGCATAGAAGGACGAGAACGTGGTGATGGAAACAATCTTTCTAGTTTATCTTTGTATGAATTTACGCTTTTTTCCACGGTGGCATATAAACTTCCCATTTGTCCATTTTGTAGACTATCAGCAGTAACTTTAGTTAGTTTTTCCAAGATTTGTTGGGCGCCAATTACTTTAAGAGATACAAATGCTTCATCCAGATTCAGCCTTTTTTTTTCTTCTTCTACCCTCTTTTTAAATGCGTTAAAAATTTCTTGGGTCGATTCTTGAAATCTTTTCAAGTAAGTACGAGTCGTAGCGTCCTTCTTAAGGCTTTCTAAACGCGCCTTAGCAGCTTCCTTTTTTGCTTTTTCGGCGTTGTTCTTTTTAAGGAATTCTATACGAGCCCTAGCAGCTTCCTTTTTTGCTTCTTCGGCAGTTGGATCAGGTTGTACACTACTACTACTACTACTACTACTACTACTACTACTACTACTACTACTACTACTATTACTAGGTATACCACGACCAACACCACTACTAGTACCAGCACTTGGTACAGATGAAACAGACACTGCTGGGCGATTCAGCAATTCTCTAACAGTAGGAACATGCAGCAGATTAGAAAGATCCATTGCTTCGTCGCTGGGTGGTGGCGAACCTAAATATCCTAAATTATTAGAATCGAGTGGTACTACTGGTTCTTCTTCTTCTTCTTCTTCTTCTTCTTCTTCTTCTTTTTCCTCTTGGTTTTTTCTGACAAACTGACGTAACGTAATATTTATTCTTTTTGCTCCTTGAGATTTGTCTTCCTTCCCTCCACATTTTGGCACGCTGTGATGATACTGCTTTTGAAAATTTCCACCCATCACTATGATGTCCCCATTTTCCAAAGTTATTTTTAGGCTGTTTTTGTTACGTCCCTCCGGCAGGTTATATTTATCTGTAGCATTTGGGTTATTAGTTATGATAAAGTCACGCGTTGCACCCAACGACAAAGAAGCAATCTCTGAATCTGGGATAATTTCTTTCTCATTGTCGGCATGTGCACTAATGCTATCGCAAGATGATTTGTACCGATTGACCACCGCAAAGTTAAACTGTTGGCCAGGGTACAGCTCTTCCATATAATCATAGAACTTTTCCAACCTGGCTGGTATCTTTGTGTTGGGTACATGCTTTTTGCCTCCAAATTTGTAGGTTTGCACATCACCGCCACGCCAGAAGTTTGTAGAATCTCTTGGAACGGTAGAACCCCTTGATTTTCCTCGTTCAGGGTATATATTATCTTTGTCCAACTCTTTAAACAACGATCTGCTTTCGTCTTCAGGGTATTTATAATAATCAATCCACGACTTTTCACCATCAGGCATATAAATCCTGACTCTCTGTACTCCGTTCTCGTTTATATACCTTTTTATCATTCCTTTCTTCCTGGTCTCAGCATAATAAGGATCATCATCGTCTGTATCTTCATGCCTGGCATCATTAGGGTTAGGGTTATTAGCGTTCCTGACCCTAACGCTTTTGTCTGGGTCAAACCTGACCCAATCCATAAAATTAAAAACATTTTCTTTTTCAGGCACTTTTCTCTTCTTAGGAGGCATATTTTATTCTGACTCATAACCGACTGGAAAACTCATTTCTTCTGCGTCACCAAACAGACGCCTCTCAAACTGGGTCTTACCCAACTTTCGAGAAATGTGTGAGTGGCTAATCTTGAACCCTCCCATCGGTCCTTTTCTTTTCATGTAGGGC
>RGXB01000165.1 GCA_010029555.1 bacterium | reverse complement strand
ATATAGGCGGCTATAAAGGTCATTTAGAGTATTTCTCCCCTTTGAAACACCTTTAAATTCTATACGCGTTGCCCCCATTTTTTGCGCCAAAACGGCACAAAAATTCGCCGTGTCGTAGCCTCCGTCAAAAAGAATATCACTGAGACCCGCTTTTTGAGCCAAATCGCACTCTAGGGGGTATAGATCGTTTTGGCCTGCCCAAATCAGTCCCCCTTTACACATTTTCAGATATTCGGTTTGTGCTCTAAGCTGAAAAAAAGTGGGGATGGCGTGTTCCACATATTTTTCCGGTTGGGGAAACGGGTCTACAAGGGTAGCAAAATCGGGCCTAATCCCCTTTTCAAGCAGATTTTTTGTCCCAGCCCCGGCTCCTATTAGCCAATGGGTCTTATGGCTTTTTTGTATGAACAAGACCTCTTCATCTGTCAGCGGAGCCCCTCCTACAACAAGCCAGGGTGCTTTGAAGTTCCCTTTTAGCGAGGAGATCTCGTAGAAGCTCGAAAAACTTTTCAAAGATAAAAGGACATTCCTAAAATGGGAGATGCCCAGGTCCATTCCCTCTCTAAAAAGGGCCTCGAATCGGATCACCTGCTCCACAAAATCTCTAAACAAAGGGGAAGAATTGTTTGTAAACACCTCAAACGTCTTTCCCCCTACAAATACAGGAAATCTGACTGTTGTAATAATATGGGCTTTGTCATGCTCGAGAAAGGCTAAAAAAAGGGGATCGTCAAGTACACCTTTAATTTTTTCAAGGTTATTCTCCACAAATATGACCTCTCTACCCAAAAGAAGGGGTAATGAGGAGAGCCATTCTATTCCATCAAAAAAAACTAACTCCTGATCAGAACATACAGGCTCTAAAAAATCGACTTTCTCCTTGTTTTGGCATAATCGTACAGAGAAGCTCAAAATCGGGTCTTTGTCTGTCAGTCGGTCAACAATTTGCACAGATCCTCGAAAGGTTGGAAAGCACCTAAATAGATTAAACCCTCTTTTGAAATCCTGTAAAGCCCCTCATGCTCGAGGCTTACCCACGCTAAGTACGGAGCTTGGATCCAATGATTGTAGCCGACTAATTGTTGAAAGGCTTTTTTATCCGGTTTGGCATATTTACACTCGAATAAGACTAGAGGCATCAAACGCTCTTTTTGCCAATGATAGGCTAAAAGATCGATTCTGCGGTCTTTTGGGAGCCCCTCTTTTAAACCCTCTTGGTGAAAATGGGGCAACTGATGGATCGCCCTCTCTTTGATCAATAATCGAGAGGGGAAGTTCCATTTCCAAACAAGCCGATCTATAAGATCTTGCCTAATCCTCTCTTCAGTCAGGTTCGACAACCTCTGACACTCCGTATGTTCCGTTGTGACGCTTATACAGAGCCATCAAATTTAGGGATCTCTCATCTTTGAAGACCATGCAGGGTTCATCCGAGAGCTCCATCTTCATGATAGCCTCTTCCAATAAAAGCGTTTTAAGAATTTGCTTGGAATTGCGAGTTACCGGTGGAAGAAGCGCCTCTTTCATCTCTTTGAAATTTTCTGAGTCAATTTCCCGGTTGATAATTTCAGTATCATCCTCCCAAAGAAGGTGCTGGTTTATACTCCCCGATTTTTTATGATGCTCTTTAACAAGATCATGATACTTTTTAAATTTCGCCTCTAAAATCGAGAATGCTGCATCTATAGATGCATACAAATCTTTTGTGCTTGCCTCAGCACGGATTTTTAGATGCATCGAAGCGTACACCAGGATGGTGAATTTATGCATGTACCGCTCGATACCATACGTAAAAAAGGCCCTCTGAATGGGTATACCAAAGGAATGGTGATCGAGAACTTTTTGAAATTTATCTTCGGCGTATTGACGAATCGCGTCTGTTAGAACAAGACTGCCTCTTGCAGTGTGATGTAGGTCCATAGTTTAGCCCTCTTTTCTTACGCTACTATAGAATTTATTTTCATACTTCTCAATCCTAA
>RGXB01000164.1 GCA_010029555.1 bacterium | reverse complement strand
AGCCTCATTCTCAGTGCCAGCGTAGAGATAGACTGTGTGTCCCAGTCCCTTCATCATATTGCAGAACCTGCGTACCTTTTCAGTGTACGCACAGTTTGCAAAGTCTTTAGTTGTGTTGGTATGTGGTAGGCTTACAACGTGGAATCTCATACCACAAGTCTATCAGAAATACAAGTACTTATAGTCAACCTCGCCGCCTATTAGGTCGCTATAACTAGCGCCTTGGTAGACCAAGGTAGGTCTGGCAGCATAGGCCTTGAGGTCTTTATGAAGTTTGCTGTAGGCTACATCCACGTGGACATCTAGGAGTTTGGCCCTATCTATCAGCATTGGAATAACTTCTGACCTAACCGCATAGGCGTGGGTTGAGGAACATTCTAAACTTCTAACCCAGTACTCATTGACTGGTTCTTTTTGGAGCAGATATGCTCCTAAATAGACCATATCCCAATCATCAGGTAAATGACTCATAGCAGTTTCAAACTGGTTATGGAAATCATCTACAAATATAGAGTCATCCTCAAAGATAAAAGCACGCTGTTCTTTACACATTGACAAGGCTGCTATATGGCTCAAGGTACAACCAGTAATTGGATTTACCGAAGGTATTCCAGCAAGTCTGGTATAAGCAATATCTAATTCTTTGGCTTGTTTATCAAATTGTTCAAGCCTATCCGCACGCCTGTCAAGGTTTATCAAGATAGGACTATGGAAGTACTCGTTGAACTTCACATTCCGCCTAGCATTAGGATGTCTGGCAGAGCAGTAGCGTTAGATCCGCTAGGTCCAGTTGCACCAGTCGGACCTGTAGCACCTACTGGTCCTGTGGCTCCAGTGGCTCCAATAGGACCTGTGGCTCCTGTTGCTCCCACAGCGCCTGCAGTTCCTTGCGGTCCAGTTGCTCCTGTAACTCCAGTTGCTCCCGCAGGACCAGTCGCTCCAATCGGTCCAGTAGCCCCGACGGGGCCAGTAGCGCCAATAGCGCCAGCGGGACCAGTAGCCCCAGTAGGTCTGAATATCCCTGCGCTCCCGTAGGTCCTGTAGCACCTGTTGGACCTTGTACGCCTTGAGGCCCTGTAGGGCCTGTAGCGCCCACTGGACCTGTTGCTCCGACACTTCCTGTAACACCTGTTGCTCCTGTGGCTCCTACAGGGCCTGTAGCCCCTACAGGACCCGTTGCACCAGTAGGACCAGTATCACCAGTTACACCTTGTGTGCCTTGTGGACCAGTAGGTCCAGTCGCTCCCGTTGCTCCTGTATTACCTGTAGGTCCTGTTGAACCTGTAACTCCCTGTGGACCCGTAGCGCCTGTGGGTCCTGTACTTCCTGTTGGTCCTGTCGCACCAGTAGAACCCGTAGGGCCTGTGGCACCAACTGGACCAGTCGCTCCTGTAACACCTGTCGCTCCTGTCGGTCCTGTAGCGCCTGTTGCGCCAGTAGAACCAGTGGCACCTGTTGGGCCTGTGGCTCCTGCTGGTCCTGTCGGACCTGTTGGACCTGTTACTCCTTGACCGCCTTGCGGTCCTTGATCTTGTGAAAACTCTACCGCGACTTGTGGAGTAATGGACTCAATGACGATAATTGTTTCACTCACGTAGTCACAGCTCCTGTCACGACAAACTTACCTTCAAGAATACGGGTTATTGTCCCGCCTGAATTTAGAACTAAATCATATGAATAACGACTTGCTGAAATATCTGCTGTAACGGATGCTGGAATGGTTACTGTAATTCTTCCATTGAGAGCATCAAAGACCATATAGCCATTGGCAGTAGATGCCACGACTGTTGTTGTTGTAGCGCCAACGAATGGGCGTACAGTCATTGTCCCTGTGTAACCTGTGAGGTTCCAGGGTGTAGCAGTTCCATTGATGTTGTTTTGAATCTGGAACTGAAAATTGAATGTAGTTGCTTGGTCGCAGATGAGATTATATTTCGCGCTCAAGATGAGATCTTTCTGAGAGCAGCCGCTGCAGCCAAG
>RGXB01000163.1 GCA_010029555.1 bacterium | reverse complement strand
TTCCAACTGAAAGGATCGAAAACATTTGCCTTTTTAGAGCTTTCTGACGTGCGTCAACGCATTTTGACGCAAAATCAGATTGAGTCAAAAGAGCAAGAGGAGCTATTGCGAGCTAACGATCTGTATAACGCGAGCCAGATTGATCCCACCCAGCGCACCTATTTTGACGCCCCAAAACCGACCCGTTCCGCCCTTTGGAACAATTTAGTTATCTCCGTGAAAAAATATTTCAGAGGCGATGACAGAAAAGTATTGAAGTGGGGTCTTGATTTATCTGGTGGAAAAACAGTTGAAATTCAGCTTAAAGATCCCTCCGGAAAAACGGTGACTAATGAGTTTGACCTTAAACAGGGTGTAAACGAGCTTTTTAACCGCGTGAACAAGATGGGTGTTTCAGAGGTCTCGATCCGAATCGAGGGCTCCAACATCATCCTTGACTTTCCCGGATCACAAGATATTTCCGCAAGCGACCTCATTCGCTCCTCCTCGATGACGTTCCATGTTGTCAACGAGAAGTTCTCTGTAATGAACCCTTCCCTAAGAGACGCTTCCAACCGTTTCTTACAGGACGTGTGGAGTGAAGCAATTGTCAAAGGGAAAAAAGAGGCTGAAGAGATTCACCAAATTGCCTACGCCCATCTTTATGGGGATAATGGGAGCGCATCAACCCCTAGCCCAAAAACCGAGTCTGCAAGAGCTCTTTTCGAGGCCGGCCTTAAGCTAGCTCCTGTGGATAATGGAAGCTACAACACCTTCGATGATACGCTAAGTAAAATTGCCCTTTTGAAAGGGGAGGGACCAAACGCCTGGGGAGGGCAATCCCATCCCTTATTAATTGTTTTCAATAATTACGCTCTTGAGGGATCTTCACTTGAGGGAGTGCATGCTTCATACGATCCCAAAAATGGAAACTTCCTTTCGTTTGAGGTAAAAAACTCAAAGAAGAGCTACAAAGGTGAGGTCGAATCGCCTCAAGCCTTGCTATCGAACTGGACCAAAGTTTTTTGCCAAGATAAAGTCTTGGGCACAGAACTGGAGCACTATTCCCATGCCAAAGGCTGGAGAATGGCCGTGATTTTGAACGGGAGTGTAATTTCTTCTCCAAGCTTGAATGCCGAGATCAAAGATAAAGCGATGATCACCGGAAACTTTACTCAAAGGGAGGCCAACAAACTCGAGTCAGACCTTAGAGCCGGTTCCTTGACCTATACGCCCCACATCTTATCAGAAAACAACGTCAGTCCGGAATTAGGAATCAAAGAGCGCACTCAAGGGATTGTTGCAGCTGTGGCAGCGCTTGTCCTTGTAGTCGTTGTAATGTGCTCATACTACCGCTTTTTTGGGCTAGTTGCCTCCCTTGCCGTCCTCTTCAACCTTCTAATTCTATGGGCTGTTCTCCAAAATATCGGAGCTTCTCTCACACTTGCTGGGATCGCAGCGATTGTTTTAACGATAGGGATGTCGGTCGATGCGAACGTTCTTGTATTTGAGAGGATCCGGGAAGAATTCAAGGTACACAACAACCTCCTTGTTGCTGTGCATAATGGATTTACAAGGGCTTTTTCAGCGATTGTGGATTCAAACGTGACAACAGTTATAGCAGCCCTTATTTTGATGAATTTCGATGCAGGGCCGGTTAAAGGTTTTGCGCTCACTTTGATCATAGGTGTAGTCTCCTCGATGTTTACAGCCTATTTCACCACAAGAGCTTTTTTGTATCGCTGGGTGAACAGAAATGCCGACAGACCTCTAAAAATAGGGAAATGGATCGAAAGTACCAAGATACCGTTTTTGAAGCTTTCGGTTCCTGTAACAGTTTTTAGTCTTGTAATCACGCTGTGTGGGGGGTATTCACTCTACCAAAACCAGGCAAATATTTACGGGATGGACTTCACGGGTGGCTATTCGATGATGATCGAAGTGGCATCGCATAAAAATGGTGGTGTGCGGAGGTAATGGATCCGTCAGAGTCTGGCACAAA
>RGXB01000162.1 GCA_010029555.1 bacterium | reverse complement strand
AAATAAAATTCAACACCTTTATCGATCAAGTGTTTATTGTTTGCTAGAATTTCTTTTTTGAAATTCCATGCAAGAACATAATACACATCAGGAGTCTTATTAAGTTCGCTTTCGATAAGGACTGGGAGGTGCATACCGGGAGAAATCAGGCCTTTTCGAAGGGTGTTTTTTTCTACCAGGCAATCCAAATGATTTTTACCAACGCCAAAGAAATTTAAGAGTGTATTTCCTTTTACCGGGGCACCCATTCCAAAGATGGTTTTCCCTTCTTTCTTTTTTTTGTCGAGATATGCAATATCCCGCTTTTTCATATTTTCTACGCGCCTAGCAAATTCATGGTAGGTTGCAATATCGTTGCTTTTTGCAGAGTCTTCTAAAGCACAGGCATCCAAATAGCGATGGGTTTTTGCTTTCTTCCCTTTATGGGTGACATAACCAATCATGGAACCACCATGAATTGGGGTAAGTTTACAATCGAACATTTCGAGGCCATGCCTATTAAGAAGTACTTCAATGTTTTTCAGATTATAATAAAGAAGATGTTCGTGATAGATTTGATCAAATGCAAGATTTTCAACTATTTTTTTCATGTAAAGGAATTGGACCATGAAGGTTCCATCTGTTTCGAGCGATTCGCGGATGCCCTCGGTAACGGAGTGGAGTTCTTCTAGGTGGAAGAAAACCCCAGCAGCGTTAATCACATCAAATTTTTTGCCTATTTTTTTTGCGGTTTCGAGATTAAAGAAAGCATTTAAAGTGGGGACATTATTATCCATTGCAATTTTAGCAGTGGTTTTAGAAGATTCCACGCCTAACACCTCATATCCCAATGCTTGAAAATGTTTCAATTGGGTTCCATCGTTCGATCCTATATCTAAAACCGTTTTCTTACGGTTTTTATCGGGGACAATTGCATCGATTTCATCTGCGACAGATTTGAAATGGCTGCTAAGGGATTTGGTAACACCGGAGAGGTAGGTGTGATCCCCAAACATGATTTCTTTTTTTACTGTGTAATCCAATTGTGTTGTAGAGCAATCATGGCAATAAACAACACGAAGTGGGTAGGTAGGTTCTTTACCAACTTCGTCCGGTTTAAGGAAGTGGTTGCACCAAGGTTGATTTCCTAAATCCAATACCTTTTCAAGTTTTGTGCCATCGCATACTCTGCAAATCATAAGGATTCCTTCCCTGTTAATTCAAATTACACAATGGTAGACTAACTTTTTGTTGGTAATTTTTGCAATAGAACCTTTTCATTAAAAGTAATTAAGGGTTGTTTTTACCGTTTTAGCTTTTTTTAGGCATTTATTAGATCGGGGATGTGTGGGTGAACCACATGGCGCCACCACCTTTCCAGTGCTCATTATAGGTTTCAAGGTCAAGCATTGGAATGGAGAAGAATTCTTGAAATGCGGGATCTCGACAAACGAAAGCTGTAGGCAATAAAGGGTTAATTCGTTTCATGTTACCCAGGAGGTAAACATGCAAAAGATATTGCTCATTCCAATACCATGGTAAAAACATATCAGGATAATCCCAGGGAATTGTAATGTCGTGAATATGAATAATTACCCCTGGTTTGATCCTTGGTAAAACATCAATAAAAAAAACAGTAACATCAGAATTTATGAATGACCTGTGGGAGCCATCAAAAAAAAGAATATCGCCTTCTTCTAGTTGATCAAAGATTTTAAGATCACATGTTTCCAAACCATTTCTTATTACGTGATCACAGATCGAGTCAATTTCTGCCCTGGGTTCTGGATCAATGGATATTATTTTTGTGTTTGATGAATTGTTTTTTATTGCTTTATATGCAATGCAAGTTGTTGTACCTGATCCTATTTCTAGAAATATTTTAGGTTTATAGGTTCGAATCATGGAATATAAAGCGAGGGTATCAAACGGAGAATAAGGGATTCCAATCCAGCCAATTTGTGGTAGATATTTTTGATCGAAAACCAAAGGGATATCTTTTAATTCCTCGGCAAATGTTTTCATTTGATT
>RGXB01000161.1 GCA_010029555.1 bacterium | reverse complement strand
TTTTCTTTTATCAAACCTTTTTTTTGAAGAATGATGAGAGAATCAAGGCTCTCTTTTAAAAGAATTGAGGTTTTCAAAACTCCCTCTTTGAGTCTCAAAGAAAGCCCTAGCTGCTCTTTTAGATGAGCATCTCTGGAAAGATTTTCTTCAAACATAAAAGGGTCTGCCCCTTTTAAAAGAGTGTCTTTATATACTTGCAGATTTTTGTAACATTGTGTCCGCTTATTTTGGAAAAAACTCCAAGCCGAGGGACCTATCCCCACAAACTCTCTGCCTGTCCAATATCCGATATTATGTTTTGAACGGAGCCCTTTTTTACAAAAAGCA
Organism: bacterium; assembly: GCA_010029555.1. Taxonomy (GTDB): domain Bacteria; phylum Chlamydiota; class Chlamydiia; order Chlamydiales; family RGXB01; genus RGXB01. The sequence goes on along the minus strand of RGXB01000161.1, from coordinate 1,713 downwards.
GAGATTTCATACCTCTCAAAATCCAGAGATTCTAAAACCTCTACTGCAGAGGTGAGCATCTCAAGACATGCTTCTTCCGATGGACGCCTCTTTTCCAGCTCATTTTTTGCCCGGTAAAAATAGGAGCCCTCCTCGATCATGAGGTTGTACAGCGAGAGGTGGGTGATGGGTAGATCTTTTAATGCATAAAGGGTTTCTAGAAAATCCCCTTTTTTTTGATCCATCAATTCAAAAATAAGATCTATGGAAATATTATTGATACCTGACTGGGTAAGATGTTCGATTGCTCTTAGCGCGCTCCCTTTTTGGGCGCTGCGCCCTAGAAAATGAAGCTCTTTTTCTACAAAAGATTGCACCCCCAGACTCACCCGATTAAACCCTAACCAAGAGATGTTCTCACTCCATTCTCTCGTTACGTCTTGGGGGTTTGCCTCAATAGTCCACTCGACAAACGGTCCATGAACAAGGGGAAGAGCATCGATTTTTTTCTTAAGCGTTTTTAGAAAATCAAGGGAGAGGATGGAGGGGGTCCCCCCACCAAAATAGACAGAGACTAACTCTCTCCCTTTTAGAACATCCTGGTATTTTTCAAGGTGAAGCAAAAGAGATTCTAACAGAAGATCTTCTGACTCCTTGGAATAGGGGAGCACAAAAAAACTGCAGTAGGGGCATTTTTTTCGGCAAAAGGGGAGATGCACGTAGAGACTGATCGGATTTGCCATAGGTTAAAGGGTTCTACCAGTCGTCCCGCTCGGGATCCTGAATCATCCTGGCGCGCTTCCAACGATTACGCTCGCTGAAAGGATCTTCATCGTACTCCTGAGAGCCTCTTTCTCCACCCTCTTCAAACTCCTCATCCTCAAACAGGGTAGAGGGGTCATCATCTTCGTAAGAGCGTTCGTCCATATAGCTGATTTCTGAGTGATCCTCCTCAACGCCTATCTCAGGCATAGATTGCGGGTCGTACCCCTGATTCTGCTTATTGCGTTTCGGGGCAACAAAATCCTCTGTCTCTCCGCTCTCTTTGAGGTACTGCAAGCGTTGCTTTTCTTCTTCAATTTTAGCTCGTATCCCTTCGATTTCGACCCGGTACTTTTCCCGTTCTTTTTTTGGGACAAGGTCATGATCAAACATCTTTTGAAGATCGGCTAACTCGATCTCTAGTTTTCGGAGTTTCTCGGACTTCATAGCACCTTTGGAAAAAAACTTTCAGCATTTTAGCAGACTACGGCTAAATGTCAATAGTTGAGGTCTTAAAAACTCTTTTTTAAAGGGGGTTAGTGGTCACCAACGTAACGGTGTCCAAACCTCTTTTTTAAATAATGATAGGATTGTGGATTTAAAGCGGCAGCTTCCTGGGGTCGCTGTGCATTTAGCATATCGGGTGATACATCTAATTTCAAACCTTTATGAAAAAAACGCATTTCATACCCTTTTTCCTCCTCAATGGACGAAAGAATGTCTATATCTTCTTTGACTGTTGCGGTTTGCACTCTATTTTCGGTTGATATCCCCGAAGTACCTCTATTTCTCGATAGGAAAATCTTAAAAAAACTCACTGCAATAAAAGCTGTGCTTATGAACACAAAAGAGAGTTCAAAACTAGTAGTTTTATGTTCAAATAAGGGATTATTTACCTGCACAAGATGGGCAGGAAGCGGGGAAAGGGGTTGCATGGCTAGTGAGTTTGCCTAGCTTAACAAAAAAATGCAA
>RGXB01000017.1 GCA_010029555.1 bacterium | reverse complement strand
AAGAGGTGATAGTAAACTGGATTTCAATCTCGGGGGATCGTTTTTGCAGCGTGGCGCCTCAGGTACCGGGAATCTTAACTACACTGGACAGAGATTTTCAGCGGGTGTGAGCCAATATTTGGCGAATGGTCCTCTGACCTTTAATGTGCCCGATTTCCCTACTAACAGAAATTCTTCACTTGCGGTGACGCAGTTTAATGCCGGGACTGCTATTGCTTTTGCTGATGGATTTTTAGCTCTATCTAGGCCGATTGAGGATAGTTTTGCTCTTGTAGTCAGCAAGAAAAACGATCGCATGCGTTACTTGAGAGCCTATAAAGAGAATTTTAAAAAACGGTATAATGAATCTATAGGGTCTATGCCTGCGGTAGTTCCCTCTTTGAAAAGTTATAAAGAGACCGACATCCATGTGGACATTTATAAAAAGAACTCTTGGGCTATTGAGGCTAGATTCCAGGGAAAAGCTTTGATGTATCTATTTTGTTTATATTCCTTAATTTTATAGGGGAATATATGCTCAGGTTCAATCGATTCGATAGAAAACCCTTCAAACAGCTTCTCAACATCATTTCGTGAATAAGTGAAAGCAATAGGACAGCCAGACTGTGCTTCAGGTTGTGCAAAAGACATTTCAATCAAAAAATTTTTCAAGCTATGCTTGTTGTAAAGCATAATCTTCACTTCCCCATCAGCTTTAAGGACTTTTTGAATCTCTTTTACAACTTTTTCGGGGGAGGGTGTATGATGAATCACGCCAAATGAGTAGACAAGATCAAAATTATCTAATGGAACTAGACTACTAAGTTCTTGGGCATTCCCCTGGATGAAACGGGCGTTCAAACCAAAAACTTCGAACCTTTTTTTGGTAATTTCTAAACTTTCAGAGGAGAGCTCGACTATGGTGAGATCGGCACCATTTCGTGCGAAATTAATCGAATCTGTTCCTATCCCGCATCCAATTTCAAGAATTTTTTTCCCTTTTACGCTAGGAAAGTCTGCAAAAAAAGGGATGTGGGGCTCCACGAAATATTTTTTTTGTTCGACTTCATCAAAGTACGCCTTGGTATAAAGTTCTTTTTTGCTATGAAAAATATTACATGGCTGGTTATCCCAATACTTTTTTACATCATCTATCGAAATTTCACTCCTCCTGTCGGGAGGATTTTGAACACTACTAGAGTTTTCAAACGGACCAAAAGGTAAGCAGCAAAAAAAAACACCTAAAATTGTAAGCGTTAGAATTAAAATTTTTTTTCTTTTCATTTCTAAAGATTAGGGCAGGGGGGTAGATAAAATCTATAAAAAAAAGTTGTAAACAATTTTTTAATAAACAAGCAAAAATAATTTTGATTTTTTTTTCTTTTTTTAGTTAGGAAAAGGGTATGAAAAAGTTTTTAAGTATTCTAGCCTTTTGTGCTCTTTTGTCATTACAGCAGTCCGATTCTAAAGAAATAGTTGGTCAACTAGCTTATTTAGCCGGAATACAGATTAATGGCCCCGATCCTACAGACATACAGGTTAAAGACAATCGTTTTTATGATCGGGTTTTAAAAGATCAATCGTTAGGTTTTGGCGAAACCTATATGGCTGGCTGGTGGGATGTAGACAATTTGGATGAGTGCATGTTTCGCATTATGAGGGCAAATGTTGGGTCTCGCTTCAAAAAATCTTTTTCCTTTTACTGGGCCTATTTGAAGGCGAAACTTCTAAACAAGCAGGATAAAGAGGGTAGTCTTGATGTAATCCACCAGCATTATCAAATCGGAAATGATCTTTACAGGGCAATGCTAGACCCTACGATGACCTATAGTTGCGGGTACTGGAAAAATGCTAAAAATCTCGAGGAAGCACAGATTGCAAAATACGATCTTATAGCCAGAAAGCTAGGGATAAAAAAAGGGATGCGTGTTTTAGATATCGGTTGTGGATGGGGAGGTTTTGCGAGGTATGTCTCCTCTATCTATGGAGCGAAAGTGGTTGCCATCACCTTGTCCGAAAACCAGGCTAGCATTGCCAGAGAGGTTTGCAAAGGGCTAGATGTAGAAATTCGCGTCCAAGATTATAGAGATATTGATGAAAAATTTGATCGAATAGTCGAAATTGGGATGTTTGAGCATGTAGGCAAAAAAAATTACCGTGAATTTATGGAGATATGCCATAGATCTCTTCATGAGGGGGGTATGGTAATGTTGCATACTATTGGAAATAACCAAAGTGTGGTAGTTTCTGATCCCTGGATCGATAAGTATATTTTCCCCGGAGGGGAGCTCCCGTCTATTTCGCATATCGGAAAGTCTATAGAGGGGCTTTTTGTGATGGAAGATTGGCATAATTTTGGAACCCATTACGATAAAACTCTGATGGCCTGGTTCAAAAATTTTGATTCACACTGGTCTGAACTAAAAGATAGCTATCCTCCTGAGTTCTACAGGATGTGGAAGTATTACCTTCTTTCTTGCGCTGGCGCCTTTAGAGCAAGAGGATGTCAGCTTTGGCAAGTAGTCCTTGTCAAAAATGGTGTGTTGGGCGGTTATGAAACAGTGAGATGAAGGACTCGTTGACCTTTATTAAAGGGGTACGGGATGCCCCTTATTCAATACAGAGTATAGAATTGGATAAGAAGTCTTTACCCATGCGCTTGTAGGACAAATCCGTGGTTCAAAGCCCTTTTCTCAAATCAACAACTTTTTGGTAGGTTCAAAGATACATTATGCGGCATTCCCCCAGGTATAATGGGGCTTTTTTTCTCTGCAGCTATTGTTTTTATAGAAATGGGGAGACGAAGGATTTTCCCCCATCTTGCCTGAAAGGTACCCCTACAAAAGGTTTTTTATCGAGGAGGCTAAACTGATCTCTTTATACTTAATTAGAAAAACAGCTCTTTTGACCTTTGATCTTTAAACTAGGGGTAAATCAAAAAAAAATCAAAAACCTCTTGGATAAGAGGTTTTTGACAAGTCCTATTTTAGGTACGCTTGGATCTATATCAGACTAGAAAAAGAGGCTTCCACCAACAGTGAGCCCTTGGACAGTCATGTTTTGGCCACCCGTTGGGAAGAATGATACGGTGGTATATTGTCCATAATTGATCCAGGATTGAGTGTCCCATGTCAAATGAATCTCAGCGTTATAGCGATCTTTGTTGTCTCCGCCAAAAGTGTAATTCCACCCAAGCCCAAGAGAAAGGTCTACAACTGGAGTAATCCTATAGAATTTTTCCTGTGTGCTTTGGTAAACTTGAGAAGCAGAACTAGTAATATTCTCTCCAGAATTCCAAGTGACTGTTGTAGGTCCGTAGATACCGCTTAAAGCAACCGTACCTGTGAGAAAAATGTTTTGTACGAAATCGTTATTTGGGCAAAGATTGAATCCAAAATCGAATCCTCCACGAATACCGGCTCCATTTGTCTGTTGTTTTACATTTACAAATGAGGTTACGATGGCATTTGGGTAATCGCCATCAAGGGCTGTTCCTAGATAGGTAGTGTCCCAGTAACTGGTCTGCCAGGTACCTCTTATACCCCAAAAGGGTCGAGCTGTAAAAATGTTTTTAGCAATACCGCTTAGACGACCGATTTCAAAATCTAAAACATTATACTCGAATTTGAAAACAGAATTGACATTCCTTGTTTCGCTGGCTGTATCGCTATTCCCGCTGACAACTGGACCCACCGAAAGATTTGGGTAGGTGAAATTGGGATCAGTAGCGCTTGAGGAATTAGGGGCGCTTCGATCTAACCAAATATACTCCAAAAAAAGATCCACGTTTTCATATGTGGACAAAACTAGATCCCCGTGAACTTTGAACCCGTTTCTAGGCTTAAATTGCGGTGTGTAGGCTGTTCCAACTCCAGGTACTGAAGCAAAACTCTCTCCCGTCCCGGGAACAACCGCAGCGTTATTAAGCGCTACTTGTAGACCCTCTTGATTGATCACCCAGAGAATGTAGTCTGCTCCAAGCTGGATGTTGAACGCCTCTTCATTCAATTTAGGTCCTTGATACATCAACCCCTCGGCCAAAGATTGGCTCGAAACTGGAGTTGTTGTTGTAGATCCTTGTGCTTTCTGTGTATTTGCAAATCCTGCAGAAAACGGTAAAATAAGAAAGCTTAAAAATGCTTTTTTCAAATTTTTTGATGATTTCATAGTTATCCTTGTTATGCCCAAGAAGTAAAATAAATAAATAATTTTTGCAATACAAATGCACAAAAACTATGAAATTAAATAAATTATATTACAAATTGTTTTGAAATTAATGATTTTAAATTGCTGTTTCTGTTTTAGTTATAATTAATTAAAAAAAGACCAATAAGAAGTTTTTTGGGTGCATTTATTTAAAAAAATTATTTTCACTTTTTTGTTTTTTATTTTCCATTTTTCCTTAAATGGAGCTTACCCTTTTCTTTTTTTGCAAAGACCTTACCCAAAAGAGCGGGATAAAACCTTTAAAGAGGAGCAAAAAAAGGTTGTTCTGGAGATCGTAACGCTTATCAAAGGGCAGGCCAATTATAAAGAAGTTTACGAACATGCTAGAAATTGGCGAAGACAACTGGCAATTCAACAAAAAGTCTCAAAAAAAGGGTTTTTTGGAATATCTAGAGAAATGACCGATTACCCACTCGTTTCATCGCTAAATGTCTTAGGGGGGGGGAATTTTTTGGATAAATTAGATCTTTTGTTGGAAAAAGGGGAGTATGTTAAGGGCATTCCAGAGTTGGGCTTAGCCGGTGGGCTTGCAAAAAAATATCAGATATCTGCCCCACTAAATGGGGAGACGATCCCTTTGACGCAAATACTCAGAATAGAGGAGCCTTTAGATCATCTAGGTATCAACTACAGTATCTATTTTGGCCAGGAGAGGGAAAGGAGGTACATTTGGATCCACACCTCATCTCTTCAGCTTTTAACTATCTTCTCTAATCTAGAAAAACTTTTTAGGGACATACTTGAAGAACACGATGAAGAAAAAGCTCTGCAATTAATCGCAAGGTTTCATTGGTGGTTTTGTCAGGCTACCCCTTGCTCCAGGGGAAGTGCATCTATAGGGGAGGTGCTGGCGCAATCTTTTATGGTATTTAAGAATCTAAAGTTTTCAAGAAAGGAAAATTCCCACATTGATCTCCATATACTATCGGAGGACAATGTGGAAGTTTTTGTAAAAATTTATAAGGAATTTTATGGTTTTGAAGCCTAGTTTTGTGGGTTGTGTTTTTTTCTTCTTTTTTCCTCTAAGCGCAGATCTAAATATTGTGATCAAAAAACCGCTGAACATGGAACCGAAAGATAAAAAAGTATTTATTGCATCGGAAAACGAAATTATTGAAGAGCTTCACAAAAAAATCTCTTATGGAGATACCTATGAAATAATTTTGGCCGGCGCCGTAAATTGGCGTAGGGAAATAGAGAAAAAGCTCCATAAAAATGGATGGAGTACTTTAGGATTAAGAAGGAAAAAATATTCTTTTTACTTTTTCACACATATTCAAGATATCCCCCTCCCAGATACCTCAAAAAGGGCTCGAGCGGTCTTAGATAGGGGGGTAATCGCCCCCTACTATTTTGAAACGTTTGACGCAAGCTTCCCTTTTAATCTGTATCAATTTTTTGGGGAATTTCAAGATACGTTGATACCCCTAACAAAAATCATAGAGTACCCAGGATTCAACTATAGAAAGAATGGACCCCTTTTAGAAATTTACGGAAAAAATTGCAGAGAACCGATTGTTTTTGAACACACTAACGAAAAAGAGCTGGGTAAACTGGATACTATTTTAAAAGCGCTGTATCAAAATTGTTTGACAGCCTCAAATGGGGAGCTTTTTTCTAAGCTAGGTCTCTTCTACTGGTGGTTTGTACATGCCAAACCCTTTATTAGAGGTTCGAATAGCATAGGGCGAGTTTTAGTTTTGAGTGTTTTAAAATCAAAAGGGGAATCTTTGAGTTTTAAAGAGGGTGTTTTTCCCCATTTTGAAGCGCTATTTGAGCCAAATGGGGAGGGTTACGGAAGTATTTTTAGAGATTTTTTTGATGAGGAGATAAAAAATGGGTAAAAAAAGGTTTTTTTTTCAATTTTTAGGTTTTCTAGCTTTGCCATCGAGTATGCTTTTTGGTTTAGAAAATTTGAATATTTTACGGGATTTCAAAGAGGATTTGCATAGAGAATTTCTCCTTTCCAGAAGGCAGATGATCGATGATCTGATTGAAGCCCTAGACGAGGAGATTTCTTACTATGCCGCCTTGAGCGAAACGGCCGACTGGCGTCATCAATTAGCAAATCTCCAAAAGTCGCAGCCCGAAATGAGTTTTGGAAGATTACGCCAAGAGGGAGCTTGCTCCAATTTAGCAATAGCCGGCGCAAAAGATCACATCGAAAAAATTGACCTTATACTAAAAAAATCTAAAAGGAGGGAAAACCACCCCTTTTTCGATCAGGCTGACTACTATTATGAGTATCAAATGTTTGGAAGAATTCAGGAAAAAAAGATTCCAATTACAACTGTACTCTATCTTGATCACGATAATTACAAAAAAGAGCGCTATCTAAATAAGGTTATGGATGATTGGTTTACAGTAAAAAGATATGATAACTTACCTGAAAATCCCAAGTTTTATTATTATGTCATTCATACAGAACCAGAGTATCTAGAGGAGATAAACGATCATTTAAATACAATTTGGGACAAGGTTTTATATGAAAAAAATCGGGAGGACAAGATCTCGTTAATTGCCCAATTTCATTGGTGGTTTTCCAATGCGATGCCTTTTGAGCGGGGAAGTGCCGCTATTGGGGAGGTCCTGACAGAAGCTTTGTTAAAAGGGACAGGGCATAAATGGGAAAAGAAAAAGCATTTATTGATCGATATAGAGGCCCTTCTGGAGCCTTGTATGGAGGAGTTTGTCCGAAAATACCCCACCTATTATGACAAGTTCGTTTGAAAGCATTACTGCCAGTTAAGAAATCAAAAAGCGCCCGGTTAAGGGCGCTTTTTGATGGTTAGGGGAGAGGTTTTAGGATTTTTTGTTATCGTCGATGATCTCTACCTCGGCCTCTTCGGGCTCATTGGATTGTTTTTGATGGTGAGAACTCTGTCCTTGATGCGACTCTTGGGCAGATGCACCCTGAGATTGAGTATTTTGCTTTTGCAACTCTTCCCCAATTTTTTGGAGCTTTTGATTCAGCTCGTTAATCTTGGCTTGGATATGCGCGGCATCTTCGCTCTCCTGAGCTTTTTTCAATTCCTGGATAGAGGCTTGGATCTGGTCTGCTATCGGTTGCGGAATCTTTTCTTTATACTCGTTCAACTGACGTTCAGCCTGGTTCGCTAAAGAGTCGGCGTGGTTTCTAGCCTCGATCAATTCTTTTCGCTTTTTATCCTCTTCAGCATGGGATTCTGCATCCCGCACCATTTTCTGGATCTCAGATTCTGAAAGGCCTGAGGATGCCTCTATACGGATTTTTTGCTCTTTGCCTGTGGTTTTATCCTTGGCAGAAACGTTTAAAATACCGTTTGCATCAATATCGAAGGTCACCTCAATTTGCGGTGTTCCTCTTGCTGCTGGAGGGATCCCTTCAAGATCGAAGTTGCCAAGAGACTTGTTGTCGTTGGCCATTGGTCTTTCCCCTTGTAACACTTTAATAGTTACTGCAGGTTGATTGTCGGCAGCAGTGGAGAAAATTTGGGTCTTTTTTGTCGGGATTGTGGTATTGCGGTCGATAAGACGCGTCATTACGCCACCCATCGTCTCAATTCCAAGAGATAGGGGAATCACATCCAACAAAAGAACATCTTTGACATCGCCTGTAAGCACTCCACCTTGAATTGCAGCACCAATCGCCACAACCTCATCCGGGTTTACCCCCTTGTGTGGCTCTTTGTTAAAGATTTGCTTCACCTTGTCTTGTACGGCAGGCATTCTAGACATACCACCCACAAGAATCACATCATGGATATCAGATGGAGAGATCCCTGCATCTTTCATTGCATTACGGCACGGCGCCTCTAATCGATGGATAAGATTATGGGCTAACGATTCAAACTTTGCTCTTGTTAGGTTGAGGTTTAAATGTTTAGGTCCTGTTTGATCCATTGTGATAAACGGAAGATTGATATCGGTCGAAACCATCCCGGAGAGATCACATTTAGCTTTTTCAGCGGCATCACGAAGACGTTGCAGAGCCATACGGTCATTATGTAAATCGATGCCGTTCTCTTTTTTGAACTCTTCGATCAAATAAGATACAATCACGTTATCAAAGTCATCACCGCCAAGATGGGTGTCGCCGTTTGTGGAGAGAACTTCAAAGACACCATCCCCAATTTCGAGCACAGAGACGTCAAATGTCCCCCCCCCGAGGTCGAAAACGACGATCTTCTTATCGGTATGTTGTTTATCCAAACCATAAGCAAGAGCTGCAGCTGTAGGCTCGTTGATGATTCTTTGGACATTCAAACCGGCAATACGCCCCGCATCCTTAGTAGCTTGGCGCTGGGAATCGTTGAAATAAGCCGGAACGGTGATCACCGCTTCTGTCACCTTCTCGCCAAGATACGCCTCGGCAGTCTCTTTCATTTTGATAAGAACTTGAGCGCTGATTTCAGGCGGGGAAAAGAGCTTCCCTTCCGCTTCAATTGCCGCATCCCCATTTTGGGCAGCAGCAACTTTATAAGGGACCATTTTGATTTCGTCCATCACCTCGGTAAATTTGCGACCGATAAAACGTTTTGCCGAAAAAATGGTGTTTGTGGGGTTTGTAACAGCTTGGCGTTTCGCTGCTGCTCCAACAAGGCGTTCACCCGTTTTTGTAAAAGCTACTACAGAAGGGGTTGTTCTTGCCCCCTCAGCGTTTGCTATCACTTTTGCTTGAGAACCCTCCATAATCGCAACGCAGGAGTTGGTGGTTCCAAGGTCAATACCAATAATTTTCGATTTTTTTGTTGTCATACTAAGTTTTCTCCTTGGTCTTGTTCCTCAAGTTTTGCTTTGGCAACTTTTACTTGTGCTGCCCGCAAAACTCTTGGTCCGTTTTTATAGCCTTTAGCGAGCACCTCTAGAATGGTGCCCGGTTCTTTTTCCGATTCCACCATCTCAATCGCATCGTGGCTACGAGGATCGAAACTTTCGTGGAGCGGTTCAAAACTGTAAATGTGGTTATTTCTTAAAACATCTTTAAATTGTTCCAAAATCATTTTAAACCCGAATGCCCATTGTTGCACTTCAGGGGACATGTGGGACTCATAGGAAAGCGCCTTTTCTAAAGAGTCTAGAGGATAGACAAATTCCAAAATAAGGCGTTCTTTTGCAAATTGGATGGCCTCTTTTTGCTCATTGATCAGCCGCTTACGCATGTTCTCCATATCGGCAATCGCGTGACGGTATTTTTCGGTCATCTCTAAAATTTTGCTGTCCAAAGATTCCTCTTGGGAAGGTTGTACCGATTCGGTGCTCGTTTCTTCACTCATGACTGTAGCTCTCCAAAAAGAGTGTGGGGTTGTGTTCTAGTGTTGTCTCAGGTGTCCTTAAAGAGATATTATTGGCACGGATCACCTGGTCTAACTGTTTTTCAAAAAGGTTTCGAAAATGGTTTAAAAGGGGAAAAAGCCTAGGGTATGGGATGCGCATCGGGCCGAAAAGGGCGATGGCACCTACCCGTTTATTCTGCACTCTGTAGGGGATCGAAAGGACGGTGGTTTGATGATTGATAGGGTCTGCAATTTGAAAACTGATTTGATCATTTCGCATCGTCCGTTGAATCATCTCGTGCACTTTGGCTGGATTTTCCATCAATGAAAGAGTGGATCCTAAAAGCGCCGGATCATGAAATTCTGTGAAGTTGAGCAATCGGTACAAACCAGCTTTGTGGACCTCATCGGTAGTAAAATTGGCATAGCGCACCATAAACCTGAGCGAAATTTCCTGGTATAACTGCATGGCAATCGGAAGCTCTTCAGCGGTGAGCTCTTCTAAAATCACCTCTTTTGGTTGCAGTTTAGATTGAAAAAATGTCTCTATTCTTTTTGCGGAGAAAGAGGAGAGCTTTTTAGGAATATGGAGTATATCTGTATAACAAACCGAGAATTGGGTGATGATTACCGAAAGAAGACGGGTGGAATCGAGAACAAAAAGCCGAATTTCCTTTATAAAATCCTGATCAAAACGGGGGCTGGTAATTAAAGAGGCGAGTCCGGTGGCCTCTGAAAGGGCCTCAACAGCCAGTTCTAAAGAGCGTTGCAGTTCGACCGTTTTAAATTCAAGATGTTGAAGAAAAAACATCTCGTCTTTGGGTTCAATCTTTTTTGTTAGAGAGCAACTTTCGGCAAAGAGTCTAAAAGCTTCGACGGTGGGGACCCTTCCTCCAGAGGTGTGCATTTGCTCTAAAAGGCCCCCCTCTTCCAGTTCGGCACAGTAATTGCGAATTGTTGCAGAGGAGAGGTGTGGCAAAGATTCGTCCTTTAAAGTATTAGAGGCAATAGGTTTACCGGTTTTTAGGTAAAGCTCAATCAGGCTAAACAGGACCTCAAGAGCTCTTTTATTACGTTTTTCTTTCTGCATCTAAACCAAATTGTAGCAAATAGCTTAAAATTTAGCAATCTATAAGTTTGAATGCTAAAAAATCATTTTAACAGAATGAAAATGAGAGGGATAAAGAGAAAATTTACCTCTTTGGCGGTAAGAGATTTTGGATAAGATAAGGGAGTATTTGATTGATGGAAGGCTCCCAGTGAAGGCCCTCTTTATAGACGGTATTAGCCGCTATGTATGAGGCGATAATCGCTTTTTTGTGCACATTGGGAATATTTTTTAAAATCCGTTCACTGTGGGATCTTAAAACCGGCAAACAGTGCGCCATAAGACAAAGATTAAAAGGGTCCTCTTTGTCCAATGAAAGCTCGATTTTGTTGAGGTAATCTAAAATTTGGTAGGTAAAAGAATTAATTTTTTCTGAAATAAGATCAGAGGCTTGGGTATAGCTGACGTGCATCTCGTCATGAGTTTTGAGGATCAATAGGGTCTCTTTTTTTGCAATCGCATCTATAAATTGAAGAATTTGATCAACAATCTCTTTTTTATGGGTTAAAAACTCCTCATCGGTAAGGACAAGACCGCTTAGAACCTCGAAACTTGAGCAGACTACCCCCCCCTTGTTGGCGGAGCTATCCTTTATGATAACAACCCCTTTTTCCTCTAAAGCATGGCGAGCTTCATAGGTTAGGTAGAGATTTGCCCCCTCCACAATAATTTTTGAGGTGGGATGGCCATTTTCATCTAGAAAATCTTGGAAGTTTGTTTGGTTTAAAGTCCTTGGTCTTCCTCCTGCCGGAATAAAAATGTCTGTTTGGACCTTTAAAAGATTCATCCTAAAGAGCTGGGTGCTTTCTGAAGGGGGGATATAGGTCTCGATAAGCTTATTCTGTTCTCTACGTAAAAGGAGTTTGCAATCCTTGACTCCATTACTCTCTTTGGCTGTAGTGATATCAAGTAAAAAAGCCCCTTCCGATAGAAGATCTTTGGGGTAGTGTTTAATCCCTAGCCCTTTTTCAAAAAGATGTTCGAGAGCTGAGTGATTTAGTCCATCTAAATCTCGGATGGTTCCGGTCCCGTCTGTGATGGCAACTATTTTTGCGGTATCGGGAAAGTCTTTAGCAAGTAAAAGGAGCTCATTTCCGGCAACATCACCATCTGGACCTCCAGAAATTTTAACGGTAAAGGGATTTTTTTTGGGGTTTAAGTGAAGATGATCCATCACAACTTTTAAGCAGGTGTGTAAACCGTTCGAGGTAATGCCAAACTCTTTATGATTGATTCCAAGTTTTGGTTTCGAGGAGATGAAAGCCTTTTTTGGTTTATAACCCACTTTTTCACTCATTTCTGCGATCCAATCGATCATCGAGTTATGCATATTCTCGTCGGGACCTAGATAAATGTACTCAGGTTTCTTGTAGTAATCGATCACATTTTTAGCTTTAAGCTCCCCATTGTCGCTGCAATTGATTAGAGTCAAAAAACTGTGGATGAAGGCTCGCTGAGATTCGTAGATAATTTTCCAACGAAAATCTTGTTGAAATTTGTGAATATCCTCTTTTTTAGTTAAGTGGTTAAGTTTAACTTGGTATTCCAGTTCCCCTTGTAGCAGAGGATGGATATCACAGAAAATAATCGCTTTTGAGCCCCCTTCAGGGATATCCTTATTCTTTTTTTGCTGCGTGAAGGCAAGATTATAACATTCAAAAAAGACATTGTTGATTTCCCAACTTGTCTGCTCTTTCCCAACAGCTACCGTTCTAAGACCACCTCGAGAGAGGTCTTTGAAGCGGATCTGAAATCCGGTAAAGTTACGATTAGAAAAATAGAAAATCCCAAAGGGGAGCTCGGGAAATTTAAGTTTTCTATCATAAGGGGTAAAATGGAGGATTTCAGGATCGATTCTGAAAGAGAGTGCAGAGCGGTTGTCGCGGTAAAAATTGGTTTTAAGACAGTGCTCGGTAAAAAGGATACATGTTTTCAAAATGTTTTTGCGGCGGGTATCCACGGAATGGTTTCCCGAATCGATTTTGCCGATCTCCTGCAAAAGATGGTTTTTTTCTATTTCATAATGCTCAAAACGGAGGTTTTGAGGATCAAATTTATGCTCGAAAAGCCGGACGATTTTTGCCGTTAGTTCGGGGTGGCGAAGGGCGGCTTCTTCGATGTGCTCTTTTGAGTAGACATTACTGTCTGCATAAACCAGAAATTGATGGGCAAATCCGAGCATCGCACGTAAAAGGTGTGCATGATTTCCTGTAAAAAGAGCGCTCTCAACGAATGCCTCATCAATCGCATCTCTATAAATACCAAACTTGAGGTAGCTTAGCTCCCTTAAAAAATCCTCTCGATCAAAGGGGGCAAGATCTTTTTTGAGGTGAAGATGCATCACTAAAAGATCTTCTTGCCCCTTAAGGGGGATAAAATTAGCCGAAAAATTCTCTATAAAAAGATGGTGTCTTTTACACAAAAGGGCCAAATTTTCTAAAAAATGATTTTTGGGTACATTTTTCCAGGCAAAAAATAGTTTTAAATGGTCATCGAGATAAAATTGTAAATGGTCGCGAATTAAAGCGCGCGCGATCAGATGGAAAAGCTCTTCCGATTCGCTTGGGGTCATTCCTTGCAAAATTTTTGCCGTAAGGTGATCGTGCACATCAAAGAACTCTTGTGGAATTAGCTCGGGGTAGTGCACAAGAATTTGGGATAGAAGATCCCTTTGTTGCAAAAGATCCCCTTTTTGCTGATGCAATTGAGGTGCATGTCTTAAAACGGCCAAATAGAGCTTTTTGTTCAGCGAAGGGAAATTCTCATTAGAGAGATAGGTCTCATAACTTTGAATCGCTAGGTAATTAGCTTTTTTGAATATTTTAAGATCCAAATGGGGCTCATGCAAGGCAATTGCAAGAGAGAAACCGGCCGAGTTTGAGAGGATAAAGTTCTCTTGTTTTGCAAGATCCATCATGCAATGGGCAGCCGTTAAGACCGCTTCAGTTGGGTTGTCTTTAAAAAAAGAGGAGGGCATATGCGCCTTAAGCCAATCATAATTCAGCTTAAGTTGTCGAATATGATCGTCTATAGAGTCCATTTTGGACATGAAACACCCTTTAATACCCTAGAATTCTTTAAACTTCTTGATAACCGAAAGGGGGTTTTAAGTAAAAACAATTAAATATTTTTATAAAAAAATATTTTTTAAGGGGGCTATTTCCAACGTAAAAGCCTTAGGCTGTTTAGCCCTACAATTAAAGTACCCCCCTCATGAAGGATCACCGCAAGCCATAGAGGGATTAGTCCAAGTAGAGAGGGGGTTGTAGCTAAAAGAATAACGGAGAGGGCTATGGTAAGGTTTTGCCGTACGATATTTTGGGTCTTTCTAGCCTGGCGTACAATTTTAGGGATAAGGTTCAGATCATTTTTCATAATCACAATATCCGCCGCTTCGACAGCCGTTTGTGACGAGATCCCAGTCCCCACAGCGATACCGCACGACGAGCGAACAAGAGCTGGGCCATCGTTGATACCGTCGCCAGTCATTGCGCAATTTTCAAACTGAGATAGCTCAGCAATTTTTTCCAATTTCTCTTCAGGACTTAGGTCGGCAAAAATCTCCTCAATTTCTAAGCCCAAAAGGCGACCGACTGGCTGTGCAACCTCTCGTCGATCTCCGGTAAGCATAAAAACCCTACCTAGAGCCTTGAGCTCCTGAATTACCCCGCAAGCCTCAGGTCTAAGTTCGTCTTTAAAATGGAAAATGGCCTCTTGCCCCCCAATTTTGAGAATGGTAACCACCTCCTCGGTTGAGTGCTCCCTCTCGGAGCGCCCGATAAAGACCTCAAGCCAGTTTCCTTGAACCTCTACAACCCCCTTGACCCCTTTTCCTGCAATTACCTGTACCTCTTTTGTTTTCAGTTCGTCGGTATGCTTGAGTGCGGCGAAATTGACAATTGCTTTGGCAATGGGGTGGGTCGCATTTTTTTCTAGACTGGCACCAATGGCAAGTATAGTTTCTAGTGGGTAGTTTGTTTTGTTATCGATACGGGTACAAGTGAGCCCGCCCGTCGTCAACGTACCCGTTTTATCGAAAAGAAAGTACTTGCAGCGGCTCAAAGCATCCAACGAGGTACCCCCTTTAGGGAGAACCCCATGCCGCGCACTGGCACTCAAGGAACTGAGATAGGCTGTTGGGGTCGCTATGATAAGCGCACATGGGGAGGCGGCAATCAAGAAGGCAAGAGCTCTGTAGATCGACCCCTCTGTCCCTAAAAGTGCGATCCCAAAAAGGGGAAGCATAAGGGCAAAGAAGAGAGAAAGACCGATAATTGTTTTAGCATATATTCCGCTAAACTGGTCCAAAAAAACCTGAATTTTGGGTTTTGCATGTTGCGCTTGCGTGATCAATTCAATAATTTTTGCCA
>RGXB01000160.1 GCA_010029555.1 bacterium | reverse complement strand
GATTGCAATCGCAACGCCATCGATTTTCAACTCCAGTGAAAATGTGGGGTGGGGTAGATGGGTCAGCTTTTTAACCCGATCTATGAAATCTTTGATCTCCTCTATCGAGTAGGTGTTTTGCAAAGAGAGCATTGGAGCTAGATGCTCGGCTTGCTTAAAACCGCGTGTTTGCCCCTCATCCACTCGTTGCGTTGGAGAAGAGGGGACGATCCAGTCAGGGTATGCTTTTTCTATTTCTAATAGCCTGAATACTAGCCTGTCATATTCATAATCGGATATTGTGGGTTTACACTCTACATAGTATCTATGGTCGTGTTCTCTAAGAGTCTCAATCAGTTCTTCGTATTCAGCCCGAGTAGCCTTCAAAATCCACCTCAAATATCATATTCGCAAAAGGGGCCAAACGGATTTCCAAACCGATGGGCCTCCCCTCTTGGTTAAAGATAATGACAGGATCGGGGTTTGTTTTTCCACTACCATGAAACATTTCCGCATCACTATTGAGCCTTTCAACAGCTTTTTTCACATTTGGTATCCAAATCACATAATGGCCATGATAACATTTTGTCATGTGATCGACTATCAAAAGGGTTTTTTTAGTTCCGCGTCTTAGGTAAGAAAATACATTTCTCTCTCGATCAGAAAAGTCCACCCATTGAAAACCATGATGTTCATAATCATGGGACCAAAAAGCATCATGCTCCAGGTAAAGATGATTGATTTGTTTTACAAAGGTGTGCACTCCCTTTTGAAAATCATGCTCCAAAAGGTGCCAGGGGAGGGGTTTTTTTTCAGACCACTCGAGGCCATCAGCGATTTCATAACCCATGAAAAAGAGTTTTTTTCCGGGCATGCACATTGTGTGTCCTATAAGAAGTTTCAGTTGGGAAAATTTGGCAAATGGGTCGCCAGGCATTTTTTCCAAAAGGCTTCTTTTTCCATGAACCACCTCATCATGAGAGAGGGGTTTTAGATACTTTTCGGTGTAGAAATAGAGTAAAGAAAAGGTGATGTCATTATGATGAAAAGAGCGATATAGGGGATCTAAAGAGAAAAAGCGCAAGGTGTCGTTCATCCAACCCATTTGCCACTTAAGATCAAATCCAAGCCCTCCCCACTCAAGGGGGGTAGTTACCCCACGGTAGTCGGAAGAGTCCTCTGCGATCATGATAGCACCCGGAACAATCTCATGTACAATAGAGTTTAAGTGCTTAAGCATCTCAATTGCCTCTACGTCGGTATTTCCACCGTAACGGTTTAAAGACCACTCCCCTTCTTTTCTGCCGTAGTCCAAATAGAGCATCGAGGCGACAGCATCGAGCCGTAATCCATCAACATGCAACTCTTTCAACCAGTATAATGCACTCGCGATGAGAAAATTTTTGACCTCCACACGCCCATAGTTGAATATCTTAGTACCCCAATGTGGATGCCAGCCCCTTTTAGGGCATTCGTGCTCGTATAAATGTGTGCCATCAAAATAGGCCAAAGCATGCCCATCATGGGGAAAATGGGCACCAACCCAGTCGACAATTACCCCTATTCCTTGTTGATGAAAGGCATCTACCAACTCTTTAAATTGCTCTAATGTACCGTAACGGGATGTTGGAGCGAAATACCCCGCGCACTGATAACCCCAAGATTCATCAAGCGGGTACTCTGTTATAGGCATGAACTCGACGTGGGTATATCCCATGTTTTTTACGTAAGGGACCAGATGTTCGATAAAGCCTAAATAGGTTTGAGCATCTTTATGAAAAGTTCCTAAATGAACCTCATAAATGTTGATTGGGGAATTCCTAAAATGGGAGCTTTGTCTTTTTTTGATCCAGGCTTGATCTTTCCAGATGTAGCTTTGCTTATCGACAACTACGGCACTGGGTGAAGATTTGTGCTCGATTTGACAGGCAAAGGGATCGAGTTTTTCAAATACCTCGTAGCTTGCGGTATGCACTCTAAAAAGGTACCTCGAATACAAAGGGAGGTGGGGAATGAAAATCTCATAGACCCCCGTTGCTCCCAGTTGTCTCATGGGATGCATCACATGATCAAAGTAATTGAAATCTCCG
>RGXB01000159.1 GCA_010029555.1 bacterium | reverse complement strand
AAGTAAAATTAAGGTGATCATAGTTTCTTTTTGCTTAGATAGGTTCTAGCCTTGGAATTTTAACCCTTTTTCCGTTGATTTGCACCTAAAAACTCTTCTGTATCGAATCGAGCAAATTTTTTTAAGAAACAAAAAAGGGTCTTAGGTTCAGGGGGTTTTTACCTTATAGAGAATATAGGGCTGTGAGATCCCCTGAAACCTGCGCTCCCCCTCACATTCGACCTCAACCTGCCCGACAATGTTATCATAGATATTAGTAGTGATCCAAATTTCGCCCCCTTTTGCCTCATCGCAAACCCTTGAAGTAATATTCACACTAGACCCAATTACAGTAAACTCGCTGTGCTCCTCTGAGCCCATAATCCCCTCAGTGACTTTGGCATAGTGGATGCCAATACCAGCCTCCAAAACAACCTTGTTCTCTGTTTTTCTTTGCTCATTCAGTACAAGTATGTGTTTCTGAATTTCGATTGCAGCCCTTACCGCATTTAATGGTCCCTGTGGATTTTCCTCAGGGACTCCCCAGAGAGCCAATACCGCATCCCCCTCGAATTTATCGATAATCCCCCCATGATTTTTTATTATACTAACGATGTTGTTGAAATAGGTATTTAGCATCAAAACCATCTGATTAGCCGGCATACTTTCTGTAAGCTCTGTAAATTTTCTGAAGTCTAAAAAGAAAATGGTCGCAAGCACCTGTTTACCGTGCAAAGAGGCGGCATCCGATAAAATTTTTTCGGCTATTTCAGGTGCTAAAAACTTATTTAAAACACTTCTGGAACGCTCTCCATCTCGCATCCGTTTGAGCATGGCCTCAAAGTTTGCAAACAATGTTCTAAGCTCATCCGGTTGATTACTGTACTCCTCTTTAAGAGGAAAATCGGTCTCTTTACCACTTCCAACCGACTGTACTGCCTCTGCCAAAGTAGTTATGGGCTTTAATACAGAACGCAACAGGTACCAAAGTAAAAAGATGATTGCTGTGGTGAGTACGATTCCAAAGGCGTAGATCTCTTCGGTCAAAGATCTCAAGAGGCTCTTAATATCCCTGGCCAAATTTTGCAAAATTTCTATTTCGCTCATGCGTAATTTGAATACAAAAAGATCCATATCCATATCTTCATAGGGCTGTATACGGAAAAAAATGTACTCATTCCCTAAAGCATCTCTAGTGATCCCATGGGTTACTTTTTTCATTCTCTCTAAAATTTCCTTAGAGAGCACGATCTTGTCTTCGATCGACCCATCGGGCCTGTAGGCTTTAAGTACGGAGTCGTTCACCACTAAAAATGTCGATTCTTGAGTGGCAACAGCCACTTTTTGCAGGAATTTGGATGCATCGATACCCAGCATGATAGAACCGAATCGCGTCTTATTCGTTTTGGGATCCAAGTAATTTAATTGCAACCGGTTTCCAATGTACATCCTGCTATCAGCATCATGGTAGATAATCCCCACTCCGCCATTCAGCTTTTCCAAATCATTATCAAAACCGCCACTTATACCTGTAGGATCGAAAAGCTTAAAAGGTATATCGGGGGAGATCTCCTCCCAAATAAACCCTAACCCTTTAGGGTGGTTCCCTTGTGTTCTGGCAAAACCGTCTGGAGCTTTTGATGCATCCGGGTCATCCCCGAAAATACCTGACAAAAATATCGCGCTGAATTCCCAAATGAAGCGATGTAGATCCCAATTTCTACTCATCTCTTCATACCGAACCGGGATAATTTCCTGGTTATCTAGGGAATCTTCGGAAATCGTTTCTAATTTTTCGTAAATGCTCTCTCCATCCCTGATCTGCTTTTTTAATGGATCAAGCTTAGTTTTTAGCCAATCCTGTGCCTGCGGTGAATCTAGCGCTTCATACAGCTGTTTTGCTTCAGGGGTCAAAAGATTATTATGAACTTTTTCAATACTGGTGATAAGTGCTTTTGAGATGGCCTGAAATGCAGGGTCGTTTTTGACCCAAACGCTGATCTGAAGAGGTTTAATTGGATTCCCTTCTACTGTTGCTTTTAGGTTTGAGGGATCTAGATTTAAAATATCTTTGGGGTTGAAAAGAATCCA
>RGXB01000158.1 GCA_010029555.1 bacterium | reverse complement strand
TCGCTGCTATTCTTCGTCTTACACTCACCGTGTTCGTTGAAGATGACAACACAATAACACTCGCGCCGAATTTAACGCAACATCTTTTGTTTTTTTTCGCTTGACCCCTCTTAAACAGGTGTGAGAGAATAGTTTTATCTACAGTGTAGAGAGCTTTAATTCTTTATTTTTTTCGAAAAATTTCAGGAACTCTTCACTGCATATAAATTAATTATTTAACATTCCAAAGGCGTCTCTTCTCATGAAAAAGGTATTTGAAACAGGATCGATTAAAGAACTATGGGGCGTCACCGTATCCCTGGCGATCAGTTATTTCTCCATGTTTGTCATGACCTTTGTCGACCGGGTATTTCTTGCCGCTTACTCCCAAGATGCGCTGACTGCTTGCACGACTGCTGGTACCCCCGCATGGGCGATTATCTTCGCCGTTGTCACCCTGATTTCTATGTCCGAAGTGATTATAGCGCAGAGGAATGGGGCTGGCCAGTATAAGGCGTTAGGATCAACACCTTGGCAAATGGTTTACCTCACTTTATTAGCGACCCCAATCCTTTTTTATTTCGCCCCTCACATAGCCGATTGGATTCTCCAACCAACCCCCTATAATAAGGAGTGGTTTGTTTGGACGATCTACTCAAGCCCGGCCTATTTTCTTTTAGCGGCTTTTACTGCATTTTTTGTGGGACAGGGGAAATCTAACATTATTAAATGGCTTGCCCTTTTAGGAAATGCCGTAAACATAGTTTTAGATTACTTTTTAATCTTTGGATACAAAACGATAATCCCTGCTTTAGGGGTAAAAGGGGCTGTTATCGCAACAGGTGCAGGGACATTTGTACAGGCACTGATTCTCTTTTATATCTTTTTTAGAAAAAAGAATCGTGAGGAATTTGGAACCGCTATTTTTAAATTTGACCGCGATCAGTTTTACCAGATTTTAAAGATTGGGTTTCCTCCCGGTATTTTTATTCTTTTTGAGATTGCAGGTTGGGCCCTTTTCTATCACATGATGACGTCCCTTTCACCTTTACACATTACCACAGCTAATCTGGTACAGTCTATTTTGATGCTCTATTTCTTTTTTGGATGCGGTTTAGAAAAAGGGGCTTCTGCAATTGCCGGTAATTTGATAGGAGCCAATAAAAAAGATAAGCTTTCTAATCTAGCTCGCTCAGGGGTAATTTTAAGCTTCGGCTATCTTTTATTTACTTGCGTCAGCCTCTTTTTATTTGCCGATTTTCTCATCATCAACCTTGTAAATAAGGAGACTGTTCCCGTGGACATCTCCACATTGCTTTACTGCACAAAAATGGTGATGCCGTTACTTTGCGTTTATATCCTTTTTGAAAATTTCCGCTGGCTTTTAGGTGGGATCTTGATTGCTGCCGGGGACACTTTCTTTATGATGTTAACCGGTTTTTTCTCTGTTTGGATTTTCATGCTGCTACCTACCTATCTTTTCGTTTATGTATTAAAGGCTCACGTTATTTATGCCTTTTGGGTTTGGCTTTTTTACAGCATCTTTGCGACATTACCCATCTATTTGCGCTATAAAAGTTCGGGATGGAAAGAGCGTGCTCGTTTGATCAGCGATATAAAAGAGTCCGATGAGCCGGCGCCTATGGTTTCTCAAAACGAAGAGTCTTAATACCCCACATAAACAACCTTCACCTATGAATCCGAAGACCACCCCCCGCCTTTTTCTAGCCCCTATGGAGGGGCTTGGCGCCATCGAATTTCGTAAAATGCTTGCTGTAATTGGAGGATTTGATGAATGCTGCACAGAATTTATCCGTATCCCTACAAATCCACATATCCCTAGTCTGGTTGGCAAGTATAACCCAAACGCCACATGGCCTATTCCCCAAGCAGCTCAGCTCATGGGGGTCAACGCGAAAGATTTGGCCGAAGCGGCATACCTGTTGGGAGAAAAGGGGGCGCCCCGTGTTGAGCTCAACTGTGGGTGCCCATCGAATACCGTTACAGGTAAAGGGGCCGGCTCAAGCCTGCTTGATACGCCCGATGCCCTTTTTGAAATTCTAGCCCTAATGTGCCAAAAATGCCCTGTCCCCGTTACTGCAAAACTGAGGATCGGGGTCAATGACGACCTGAATTTTCAAAAAAATATCCGCCT
>RGXB01000157.1 GCA_010029555.1 bacterium | reverse complement strand
GATTTAACGATTTGATCTCTGTAAAAAAATGGGCCGTGTAATCTGTAGGTAAGTCGGTAAGAACTTTCTCTACGATGAGATTTTTTTTCTTTATCCAATTATAAAGCCTTACAGCATTTAATATCGCTTTTGTCCCCAAAACCTGATTATCTATCACACGCTCAAATTCATAGTTCATCAATAAACGGAAACAGTGAAAGAAAATAGAGGGGGTCAAAAAGATGGAGAAGAGGGGGTGGATAAAGGATTGGATCTCTTGCATGAAAATCCAACCCTTAATTTGGGAGGTATTCCAAATAGAGATAAAAATCTTGCCAAATAGAGTACCCAGCCAATCTCTAGAGACATCCTGTTGCATAACGGCTCTAGGATTTTGGGCCGTCTCGAGGGCCTCTTTTATTGCCATAGCGGCGATAAGGTGACCACTTCCCCCCGATGAAGTGATCAAAAGAATATCAGGATCTCTCATTCTTTTTTATTTAGCAAATTAGATATTTTTATCTCAATCTTTCAATGACAATAAGAACTCGAAATTATTATTTGTCTTTTTTAATCTAGCCATAAATAAATTCATAGCATCCATATTTGTAAGATCCGCTACTGCTAGGCGGAATTTGCAAATACGGTTGTATTCATCCGGATGGTAAAGATCCTGTTCTTTACGAGTTCCGCTCTTAACGACATTGATTGCAGGGAATAATCTGCGGTCGGCAAGGTGTCTATCGAGGACTAGCTCCATATTGCCTGTACCTTTAAACTCTTCAAACACCACCTCGTCCATCCTTGAACCGGTATCGATAAGGGCTGTAGCGATGATCGTCAAAGATCCCCCGAACTCAATATTTCTCGCCGCACCAAAGAATCTTTTTGGCTTATGCAGGGCATTTGCGTCGACACCACCGCTCAAAATTTTACCCGAGTGGGGTTGTGTAGCGTTGTAAGCACGAGCAAGACGGGTTAAAGAATCCAAAAGGATCACTACGTCATGCCCATATTCTACAAGTCGCTTAGCCCGCTCAATCACCATTTCGGCTACTTGAGTATGTCTCTCTGGAGGCTCATCGAAGGTGGAGGAGATCACCTCGCCACGTACGTTTCTTTGCATGTCGGTCACCTCTTCAGGGCGCTCGTCAATCAAAAGAACCATCAAAAGTGCCTCGGGATTGTTTGCGGTAATTGCATTGGCTATATTTTGCAAAAGGACCGTTTTTCCCGATTTGGGTGGGGCAACAATCAGCCCTCTCTGCCCTTTACCTATGGGAGCAACGAGATCGACAATCCTTGTGGACATCTGATCTGAGGTTGTTTCCAGTAAAAAACGCTCCTGAGGATGTAAGGGGGTAAGAAGATCAAAAGAGATCCTGTCTTTCAAATGATCAGGGGAGCGCTCGTTAACGCGGTCAACTTTTTGTAGGGCGAAAAATTTCTCCTTCTCTTTGGGAGCGCGGATAGTGCCCTGTATATGATCCCCTTTTTTCAGGTCAAATCTACGAATTTGGGCGGGGGAGACGTAGATATCCTCGGCAGAAGAGACATAGTTGTAGTTAGGGGAGCGCAAAAAGCCAAACCCGTCGGGAAGAACTTCTAACACACCCTCTGCGACTAGCAAATCGTGCGTATGCTCCGATTTCCATTTTACAATTTCGAAAACGATCTGTGACTTGGTCAGATTGGAGAGGTTTCTCAAGTTCAGATTACGGGCGTATTGGGCAAGTGCCTCACTACCCATCCTTTGCAGATCGGCGATTTTGATGACAGCCGGAGGTTTAAGCGGAGCTGCTTTTTCAGGCAGAGTGTGAGAATTTTCTGACTGCAGGTCTGGCTCGACCATCTCTGGGGGAGGAAGAATTGTTTTATCCTTTTTTTCCTTTAGTCCGGTATGTTCATCGTTCATGTTGTTACTTTGTTTAGAAATTGCTGTTTAAGTTGATTGATTGAATCGTTATTTTCCAAAATGATATCCGCGTGGGCTTTAAGGACATCCATAGAGGGCTGATGCTCGGTGCGCATTAAAAAATCTTCCTCGGTGTAGCCTTTATCTTTTGCTCTTTTGAGACGTACATCCTGATTGGCAGTCACCAAAATCTTTGTGGAGAAAAATTCTCCCCAACCTCCTAAAGCTTTCGGGTAAGTAGAGGCCTCTACAACAAAAGCTTTTG
>RGXB01000156.1 GCA_010029555.1 bacterium | reverse complement strand
AGATGGCGTGTCCATAACCATGTCCCTGTAAGCGAATTTCACGAATTAGAGCCGGGTGACCTTGTTGTCCACTATCACAATGGGGTGGGAAAATTTCTTGGTTTCGAGCAGATGAGTAACCATCAGAAAGTTCAGGATGATTTCATCGTTTTAGAATACGCCAATTCCTCCAAGCTCTACGTTCCGATGTCCCAATCCCATCTAGTAAGCCGTTATATCGGAGCTAAAGAGGACCATCGTGTTACTTTAAACGCTTTAGGAACCAATACCTGGGCAAAAACAAAACTTAAAGTCGAAAAAGCGATTGTGGGTTACGCCCGTGAGCTCCTCCACCGTCAAGCGATGCGACAAATCAAAGGGGGATTTCAGTATCCTAGCGACTCGTTGGAAATGGAGCTTTTTGAGGACGCTTTTGCATTTGACGAAACTATCGATCAGATCAAAGCTATTCAAGATATCAAACAGGATATGTGCTCCACTGAAGGGATGGATCGGCTTATTTTAGGGGATGTGGGTTACGGTAAAACAGAAATTGCTATGCGTGCGGCGGCCAAGGCTGTTTTAGATGGGCAAAAACAGGTCGCCGTCCTCGTACCCACAACCGTTTTAGCCGTCCAGCATTTCGAAAATTTTAAATTGCGTATGGAGGGATTTCCGATCCGCATCGAGCTTGTATGCCGCTTTCGTTCCACAAAAGAGATCAAAAACACGCTCCAAGAGGTGAATGAAGGGAAGATCGATATTTTGATAGGTACGCACCGTATAATCTCCAAAGATGTCCTTTTTAAAGATCTGGGGCTGATTATTGTTGACGAAGAGCAACGTTTTGGAGTGCGGGCAAAAGAATGGCTTAAGCAAGCTACGATTGGTGTGGATTGTTTAACCTTATCGGCAACACCTATCCCCAGAACCTTGCACCTTTCTTTAGTAAACGCGCGTAAAATGTCTGTGATCTCTTCCCCCCCGTCCGATCGTCTCCCGGTTAAAGTTGCTGTTGTGGAGGAGAGCGATTCGGTGATTCAGGATGGCCTTATAAACGAATTTCAAAGGGGTGGTCAAGCCTACTTCCTTTATAACAGAGTTGAGACCATTCACGAAATGAAAGATAAGCTTCAAAAGCTTGTCCCAAAAGCGCGGATAGGGGTTGTCCATGGACAAATGGATCCAGATGATATTGATGAGATTTTTCATGGCTTTAAAAAGGGGGCTTTGGATCTATTGCTAGCCACGACAATCATCGAAAACGGGATCGATATTCCTAACGCAAACACTATATTCATACATCGTGCAGATACCTTCGGCATCTCTGACCTTTACCAGCTTAAAGGGCGAGTAGGGCGTAGCGATAAATCGGCTTATGCCTATTTCCTTGTCCCGAAAGGGGCGACGATGAAAGAAACCTCAACCCAAAGAATCAAAGCGATTGTGGATGCTTCCGGGTACGGAGGGGGATTGAAAGTAGCGATGCGCGATTTGGAAATCCGTGGAGCAGGAGATATTCTTGGGGTACAGCAATCGGGGCATGTGGCATCAATAGGTTTTCACCTTTATTGCAAACTGCTCAAGCGCACAATAGACCTGATGCGTGCCAATAAACAGACGAACTTCACTGAGACAAAGGTGGAAATTCCCTTTGAGGCAAAACTCCCCCCTTTTTATGTGGATGACAAAGGGCTAAGGATGGAGATCTACCACCGCTTTGGCGAGTGTGTGGAGACCCAAGAGGTGCATGAGCTCTATAAAGAGATTCTTGACCGTTTTGGTCCGGCTCCAATAGAGGTCAAGTGGCTCTTTGTGGTCGCTTTAATCCGCACCGAGTGCGCTAAATATGGGGTGCAGCTTGTCAAACTCAAAAACTGTACTTTAGTGATGGAAACAGAAAAAAAATCGCTAAGCTTTCTTTCCCCTGTTTTCAAAACCCCTAAAGAATTTCATGAGTTTGTGCTGCAAAAGCTCTCTTTATTCAGTTAGGTTGAATCAATGAGTAGATCTTCATGGTAAAAATTGGCTCTTATTTTGCATTGCCCCCCTACCCAGGTTATGCCTTTTCTATGCCCGTGGCCTTCACTTTGATCTTCAAAATTGTCTATTCACTAATCGCTCATCTGGCAAAACTTTTGGTCAATGAACTAGTTTCATTTTCCAGTTCGGTCCCTTTCA
>RGXB01000155.1 GCA_010029555.1 bacterium | reverse complement strand
CCCTGCATTTCTTGCTAATCTATACCATTCATCAATTTCATGGGTGCTTATACCAACCGTCAAACCCTTTTTTCGCTAAACTCTCAAAGGTATTCGATTCTCTTTTTTTTTGGATCAGATCTACCAGATTCATAGAAGCTCGAAAATTGGGTTTAGGACTTAAACAAAGATTCTACGTAATTCCAATCAATCACGTAAAAAATATTCTCCAAGTATTCCACTCTCTTGTTTTGGTATTTTAAGTAGTAGGCGTGCTCCCAAACATCGATCCCCAAAATAGGTTTTTTTCCCCTAGGCCACTCTTGATTTGGGGCGGTAGTGATCGATAAGTCTTGATGGAGAAATACCCACCCGGAGCCAAATCGGGACAGTCCCCCTTTCTTGAGAGCCTCTTTGAGCCCCTCGAAGCCACCCCAACGGACCTTAACAGCCTCAAAAAGAGGGCCAGATGTGGGAAATACTCCCCCGGTTCCCCCCGTCTCTTTCGATTTTGTCAAACAGTTGAAGTAGAGCTGATGTGTCAACACTCCACCCACGTTATCATCTAACTGTTTAGAGAGTTCGTAAGCCTGAGCTTCTGTGATATTTGGCTTTTGCAACCCAACAAGGGCCTCATTAGCCTTATCGACATAGGTTTTAGTATGTTTGGCGTAATGGAGCTCTACAGTTCTGGCGTCAATATAGGGTTCAAGAGCGTCAAAGCTATACTTAAGCTCGAAAAGTTTATAGGGTTCTTGCATCTGCAAATCCTGATTGTCTAGTTTTGGTGTTTGAGTGGTCGATGTGGCTGAAAAGAGCGCGGATAATGAGAAAAGAGTCGCTGGAAAATAACGATAGGATCTAGTAGGTGTTGTCTCAAAAAATCCCGACGCAGATAAAAATTCCCACCCTATATCCCTATTATGGATGGCACATCGACGATCTTTTGCCAAATCGACGATCCTCATCTCCGCAAATTTATAAAGATTGGGGTGTTCCAGCATAATCCACTTTTTTCGTTTGTATTGTAGAGGTTCCCCCCTTTCTCGACAAGAGTTGACCTATCGCCTCTTCAACGAGCTCCACACCGAAGATCGTTAATTTTTTCGTGATCGATTCGGGCAGCCCTTGGCTATTTTTTTTGGGGATTACGGCGTATTTGAATCCCATATGAATCGCCTCTTTAAGGCGGCTTTCGATCCGGCTTACAGAGCGAATTTCCCCCGTCAGACCCACTTCACCAATCACCACAGTTTCAGAATTGACCGGTCTTTTAGAAAATGAGGAGGCAATAGCCATCAATATCCCCAGATCTGCCGCCGGTTCGACAATTTTCATCCCTCCTGCTACGGAGACGAAGACATCCACCGATTGAAATGAGTATCCCACCCTTTTTTCTAAAACTGCCAGCAGTAAACTTAAGCGGTTTTGATCTAAGCCGGTCGATTTTCGGGATGAGGTGGAAAAGTTTGTGGGGGCTACGAGAGCTTGCACCTCCACCAAAAAAGCGCTAGATCCCTCCAAAGTCGGTACAATAACTGATCCCGCAACATCTTTGATCCGCTCTTTTAAAAATGCCTCTGAAGGGTTTAATACCTCTTTGAGCCCTTTGGATCCCATCTGAAATAATGCGATCTCATCCGTGGGGCCAAAACGATTTTTTGTCGATCTAAGAATGCGATAACCATGCTCTCTATCCCCCTCAAAATCCAAGACGGTATCGACAATATGTTCCAGCACTCTTGGACCTGCCAGCTCGCCCGACTTAGTGACGTGGCCAATCAAAAAGGTGGTGATTTTTTCCCCTTTTGCGATATGCATCGCCTCCATCGCTATCTCTTTAACTTGGGTCACTGATCCAGGTAACGACGAGAGCTCCCCTTTATAGACGATCTGCACCGAGTCGATAATTAAAAGCTGTGGCTTGATCGTATCGATCGCTTTTTTGATCTCTGCAAAAAGGGTTTCAGAAAAAAGGTAGATCTTATCAGTTTTTATCCCTAAACGCAAAGCCCTTAGGGCAGCCTGCTCCTTCGACTCCTCTCCGGACACATAAAGCACTGTTTTGCCTTGCAAAGAGAAAGCTTCGCTAAGTTGTAGCATAAGGGTGCTTTTTCCAATACCAGGATCCCCCCCGATGAGAATTAAGGAACCCTCGACAACACCACCCCCCAAGAGCCGA
>RGXB01000154.1 GCA_010029555.1 bacterium | reverse complement strand
GAAATCGACGAGTGGATTATCCTTAAAGTATTCCCATATAAAAAAGTACAAAAAACACAAAAAAGAGAGGATCGAGAGGTTTAAGATCAGGTTTGAATGGAGCCAGTCAAATTGTTCCCCTTTATCCAGAATAAATTGAAAACTGGAGGCGGCAATTGCCAATAAAAAAAATCCTAATTTATCTATGGGGAGGATTTTTCTGGGGGTCTCAAATTGTTTGAGATAGGCGAGAATGATCAAAATACAAATAATCCCTGTAGGGATATTGATATAAAAGATCCACTCCCAAGAATAATTGAAGGTGATCCATCCACCTAAAATAGGTCCAACAACAGGGCCGCAAACGATTACGGTGCTCCAGACCCCTAAAACTCTATTTTTATGTTCAGGTGGATTAGTGGATATAAGAAGACTTTGGCTTAAAGGGACTAATGGACCTGCAAGAAGACCCTGAAAAAATCGGGATATAACAAGCATAGGCAAAGAATAGGACAGTCCGCAAAGGGCCGAAAGGAGCACAAATCCAAATATGGATAAAGTGATTAAACGCACTGCCCCCAAACGGTCTGTTAGCCAACCCGTAAGGGGTAAAGCGATCGCATTTCCTACAGAAAATGAGGTGATCACATAGGTTCCCTGGTCTACGGCAACTCCCAAATCTCCCGAGATATAGGGGATGGATACGTTAGCGATAGAAAGGTCTAAAACGATAAGAAAAGTAGCTAAAGACAAAGCGAAGATGGAGAAGAATCGTGCAAACCCAGTCAAATAGGTCGGCAAGGTTGGTGCGGTTAATGGTATGGTCATTTTGATTCCAAATCTTTTGCCTCTAATGAGAGATTAGTCTCGATAGTTTGACGAATCAGCTCTAAAGCCCCCGCCTCCTCATTCGCATAAATATCTGTGGCAAAACGTATAGTGTCCACGTCTCTAGGTTGCGCAGTCATAGAGCCCTGATCTTGGGTAGTGTCTACGGTCACCAGCATAGATAAACCTACTCTTAGAGGAAATTCCTCAAGCATAGTTCTGGATAGATCAATACGTACGGGAACCCTTTGGACAATCTTGATCCAGTTTCCTGTGGCATTTTGTGGGGGGAGAACAGAAAAAGCGCTACCAGTACCCCCTCCGACGCCTGCAACCACTCCCGAGTATTCCACTGAATGGCCATAGAAATCCGAGTGGATTTTTACCGGTTGTCCCACACGCACACGGCTCAGCTGGGTCTCTTTAAAATTTGCTTCAATCCACATCTGATCAAGCGGAACCACAGATAAAAGGGGCTCCGTCACCGCGACCCATTTACCAACCTGTACGGTCCTTTGGGCCACTACCCCGGTTACTGGTGCATAAAGGGTGCATCTTTTAAGGTTGATGTAGGCTTGAAGCACTTTTTGAATAAGGCTCAGAACTTTGGGGTGGGTCTCAATAGTCGTGTTTTCTGTTTGGGCTTCTAGGCCTAGAAGGGTGTTTTCTAAGGCTAAAACATTCGCCTCTTGGTTCTCCATGTCATATTTACTGTGCATGAAATCTTCCTGGGAGACCGCGTTTGAGGGTATGAGTGCTTTGCGCCGCTCAAAATCTTCGATTTTTTTATTCAAAAGGGCTTTTTGAGCCAAGATATCGGCTTTTGTGGTTTCGACGGAAAAGAAAAGTTTAGCCACATCTCGCACCTGATTTCCCAGATCATTCACCAGTGCGTTGAGAGCGATTTGGTGATCAGTAGGGTCAATTTGCACTAAAGGGGTCCCCTTGGTTACAAAATCGGCATCTTGTGCGTAAATGGTGGTGATGATACCTGGTACTTGGGCTGTAACCATAACGGTATTTCCTGCAACGTAGGCATCGTCGGTAAATTTGTAGAAACGGGCATAAAAAAACCAATAGAGCCCAAAAAGCAGAGTTAAAACAGAAAGCCCAAGGGAGACCCCAAGGAGGATTCTATTTCTAGAAGTCTGGACTTGCGGGGGTGTTTCTTGTGGGGGTAAAGTCATAATATCCTACCTAAGGGGCACTATCGGGGAGTTCAGGTGTCATAAATCCCCCACCGAGGGATTTTATCAGGCGCACCATACTTGCTAATCGATAATTTTCAATTTGAGCGTTTTCAGTCTGTTGTTGCAAAGTCTCGATACGACTTAAATAGAAATTAAGGAGGTCATCCAACCCCTTCTCGCAACGTAGGGAGGTGAGCTGTTGTTTTTCTTGCCGATTGAGAAT
>RGXB01000153.1 GCA_010029555.1 bacterium | reverse complement strand
ACCGCAATCGTTCTAAATGTCGCTAAACAGACAGAATTGTCAGATGATCCAGCAGATGGAAAAAATCGATCTTAGTTTTCTCTTCATGAAAAATAACCATCGCTAATACTTTTTTCCCTTTATGTTGCAGTGTTCTTGATACCAAAATCCAAGGATACAAAAAAGGATCATGAAAGGTCCCTACCTTCAAACGGCGCCCCGTTGTCATCTTCACATCGATGAATTTTAATGGAGACAGATTGGCTTCGATTTTGCTTAGGACAATATCCGCCTCTTTAAGATCCTCCAGCTGCCTTAAAAGGAGGTACGATTCTTCATCATCCAGAGAGTAAACTGCCCCTTTAGCCTTTTTCAACAAAAGGGTCGGCTGAAGGGATGTCTCCAGCTCTAATTTACCGACCCCAATTTTTGCGAATAAAAATAGCGGTAGAAAGAAAAAAAACCAAAACTTCATTCGTATAGGATAAATGAAGTTTTGGTTATTGTAAAATAAATTTTTATTTGATGCGAATAGCTTGTAAAAGGGTCATCAAGGGATCTTTGATCTCTTCTGGGTGAAATACACAAACTATCCCTGTTTTTGAGTCTTTATATTCCCCTAAAACAGTAAAAGGGCTCAATAAGCAGGTACATTCCTTACATTTTTCTTGATTGCGTTGAAAATAGAGGATAAAACGGTCACCTTGCCGCTCTTTTTCTACACAAGAGTGCTTTTTTTGAAAAATAGGGTTATTTTCCAAAAGTTCGGTGTCTAGGGTTTCGTCGATCGCAGCAAAGTAGACGATCGTTTTTGTTTTGGCGTCTTTGAAGGCCCTTAAAAGCAACCCCTCATGCAGCTGTACACTCTGTTCAAATTCAACAAGACGATCTTCGACCTCTTGGGCATCCATAGAATCAAAAACGAAAGTGACATTTCCTACAGAAATGTCAGCAAACATCATTGTAGTAAAAAGAAATAAAAATATTTTAAACACTGAAACTCAATTTGTTAATCCAGAAAAGGATTGTAGTGTAGCAATTTCTTAAAATAAAAAAAGGTAGATTCTGGAATTTTTTGACTCTATCGTCTAAACTATTTGGTAGATGATTTACCTTGATAATAACGCCACTACCCGACTAGATCCAAAAGTGTTGCAGGCTATGGTTTCTACCTATGAGCTTGGCCCTTTAAACCCCTCCGCAATCCATGGCTTTGGCAAGAAAGGTAAAGAAAAAATTTTACAGTCAAGAGATTGGATCGCCAAATACTTTGGTGTTTTGTCTAAAGAAATCTACTTCACCTCTTCGAGTACCGAGTCATTGACTACCCTGATTCGAGGTTTTGTCCAGGCAAAAAAAGCCAAAAGGATCCTCTCTACAAAAATCGAGCACAACGCGATCGATTCCCTTTTGCATGCCCTAAGAGCTGAAGGGGTCGTTGTGGACACGATTGAAGTGGATTTGCATGGCGCCCCAAAACTCGAGCAGCTCTGCCATTCGATCCAACCCTCAACCGATCTTGTCATCTTGAGTAGTGTCTACTCAGAGACAGGTGTGATGCTGGATTTAGAGGCTATAAGCGAATTTTTGTACCAAAAAAAGATCCCGTTGATCATCGATGCGACCGCTCATATTGGCAAAGCACCCTTCAAAGTCTATCGAGGCATCAGCGCTTTTAGCTTGTCGGCGCATAAATTTCATGGTCCGCAGGGTGTAGGAATGATGTTTGCGCGTACCAACTTCCCCTTTACTCCCCTTTTAGTGGGTGGCCACCAGGAAATGCATCGGCGAGCAGGTACCGAAAATGTTGCCGGCATCGTTGGCCTACAAACGGCGCTTAGCCTGATCGAAGAATCGAGTTTCTCCTATATGCAAGAGCTCAAAGAGATGCTGCTCTGCCACCTCCGTGGAATGGGGAGCATCAATGGAAGCGGCCCTACGATCTGTAATACGCTCAATATCGCATTTTCTGATGTCGATGCGGAGAACTTGATGATCCGTTTAGACCAGTGCGGTGTTTGCGTCTCTATGGGTTCAGCCTGCTCTAGCGGTTCAATTGAGCCCTCTCGTACTTTGCTTGAAATGGGTTTAAATAGGTCTACAGCGCGCTCAAGCCTCCGTTTTTCCCTCTCAAGATTTAATACAAAACAAGAGATCGAAAAGGTGATCCAAATCCTTCAAGAACTCCTTTCGGTATCGACGTTTTAAAGGTTTAAGGTTGATCGATCAGGGGATGATTGTCCG
>RGXB01000152.1 GCA_010029555.1 bacterium | reverse complement strand
GTTTTTTTTCTATTTTGTCCTGGGCCTTTGCGCTGTATGCTACCTCTTTTTGGTTCTATTTGGTCGAGTGTCAGCATTCTCTTCTTTTGATAACCTTTTGCATGAACCCAAGGAGGTAACCCTTTTTGAAGAGGGGCACTTTACTAATGGGGCTTTTGTAGACTTTGAAGGTGGTCAATGGATGGCTTTAAGAAAAATTGATAAAGGTAACTCCTATATCTACGTGGGGAATTTTTCTCATGATATGGTATCCAACCTCAAAAGGCTTTTTTTGAGGTCGCAGCATGCAGAGGATCCCCGCCTATTTGTTTTTAAAGATCAACTTGTATGCGTATATAACGATCTCATTCAGGGGCAACGCAGAATCCATTTGGCTTTTTTGCAGAGGGAGGGGCAGGGATTGGTCGTACAAAAAATTCAGGCTCTTACCAAAGAGGGGGGGCTTAAACAGACCGAAAAAAACTGGGTCCCTTTTGTACACCACGACAAGCTCTATTTCCTTTACGAGACAAATCCTTGGACTGTTTTAGAGTACCAAGAGGATGGATACTGTAAGATTTTGACTAAACAAGAGCTCTTTATACCTGGAGAAACTCCAAAACTTTCGGGGGGGACTCCCGCAGTGGAGTGTAATGGAGAGTATGTGGGATTTTTTCACATCCGTTCCGGAATTACCCGCTCATATGTCTCCTGGAACCGATACGTCTATTTTGTGGGAGCATATGCTTTTGATTCTTCTCCCCCATTTCTTTTAAAGCGATTGACCATCAAACCCCTCTCTTATCCGGGAGCCTACCATCTGTTTAAAAATCCCAAGAAAATCCTCTACCCTGTAGGAATAAGGCAAAATAGCGACAATTTCTTTGTCAGCATGGGGGTGAATGATGATAGGACTGAGTGTGTGAAAATTCCCAAGGAGGCCCTCTTCTCAACTATGGTGGAGGTGCGGTAGGCTGGTAGAACCACTCAAGGGGGCGTTTTATGGTCGAGGTGCGGTAGGCTGGTAGAACCGCTCAAGGGGGCGTTTCGTAACTGGGATCCCACTTGTACTCGATATCGTCTATCAAGATTGTGCGGTACACCCAAGGGTCGCTATTTTCGCGCATCAGCCGGTCCATCCCTTTCAGCCACCCTTTTAAAGGGCCAAAACGGCGGATGCTCAAAAGAGTATAGCGGGAGCTAGTGGGTCTAAAATGGCTTCTGGGGCCGTCGATCGGGGAGAGCACCTCTTGGTGAAATAAAATGATGTTCTCCAAAGTTTTCCCAAAAAAGCCCTCACTCTCTTTCAAGACAACTTTTGGGATCGGTTTTTTTGCAAGAGCGCTATCTTTTCCCCAAGGTTCGACATACCCTTTGATCGCCAAAAAAATAAGTAAGCTAGAAACCATATTCCAACTGCAGTAAGGGGTAAAGCTTTTTTTCTTCCATAACGGGGTGGACTAAAGCCTCGTAAAGGCGCTCATTGTAGGTTTTAGCCGCTTGTCCTGCTCCGTAAATACTTCCAAAATACCAACCCGCTTCAAAGCTTGTGGTTAAAACACCTGCAGGGACGTTGCCGTTCAAAAAGAAATAGGCTGCAGTTCCTATGAAGAGAGCATTAACCGAAAAAGCGGTGATTGCCGATTGGTACTGCCCCAGGTAGGCATAGCCTCCCCCCGGAATAACCCCGAGCATTTGTGCTGTAAAGGGGGACTTTTTTTGAGCAAGATAAGAGGTGTGTGTTTGTTCTATAACAGATTTAAGTTTAGCCGTTTTATGCTCCTCAAGTTGGTCGTAAGCTAAGAAGTGGTGGGGATGCATTGATTGAGAGAGGGCTTTTTGGATCGAGACCTCATGCGTAAGAATTTCCCCCTTTTCCTGATGGAGAATCGCCAGAGCCGTCTTGTTGTCAGCTGTTTGTAATGCGCTACCTATAAGCACCGCTTGTGCCGATTTGGGGTAATTTTGAGCAAGCGCTTGATGGACACTAAAAGCTTTATGTTTTTGTTTGGTCGCATCATAGGCCTCTCCTAGGATTAGTAACAGATCTTTATAGGCCTTAAAGTCCGGGTTGACAAAAGCTAAAGAGGAGGATTCGAATGTTGTCACAAGGTCTTCATGCCTTTTTCCCAGTGAGTAGCATAAGAGCGTGTAGTACTCCACCTCATGTTTTCTATCCATGCAAAGGACAGGATTAGGCTCTTCACTTAAGAGAAACTCGGCCCGCTGAAAAGAGGTCACGGCTCTGTAAAGGTCCAGCTTTTTAGCAAAAAAAAGGCCCATGCGATACTCGGTAGCCC